>LUZO01000439.1 GCA_001603685.1 Bacteroidales bacterium Bact_23 | reverse complement strand
GATCAAGATTTTTTTTATATGATGCGGTGAAAAAGTCGGTTATTCACCGCAAATTTACGGTGAATAATTCGTATATTTGCCGCATAAGCTGTTTAAAGCAATGGCAAAATACATCTACGAATATAAAAACTGGACTGATTTTACCTGGGATGACAAGGCCATAAACGCCGTGTTTGGTAAAGTCCGCCTGATGCAGGGGCAAATCCTCGGGCAGATGAATGCCCTGGGCTTTTCGGCCAAAGAGGAAGCCACGCTTACCGCTTTAACCCTGGATGTGGTTAAGTCATCCGAAATAGAAGGCGAATTGCTTAATTATGAGCAGGTGCGTTCATCCATTGCCAGGCGACTTGGGATAAATACGGCAGGGCTGGTAGCCTCGAGCCGCCATATTGAAGGAGTGGTGGAAATGATGCTGAATGCAACGCAGCAATATGGTTTGCCGCTTACCGAAAATCGCCTGTTTGGATGGCATGCAGCACTTTTCCCGACAGGTTTCAGCGGTCCGTACAAAATTGAGACAGCAAAATACCGCACAGGTGAAATGCAGGTCGTTTCAGGTGCCATGGGTAAGGAAAAGGTTCATTACGAAGCCGTTAAGCCTGAACTGGTCAAACCTGAAATGGATAGATTTCTGGACTGGTTTAACAGTAACCACTCCCTCGATCCGGTACTGAAAGCCGCCATTGCCCATTTGTGGTTTATCATCATCCACCCGTTTGATGACGGAAACGGAAGAATTGCCAGAGCAATTACCGACATGCAGCTTGCCCGCGCCGAGAACAGCGGCGAACGGTTTTACAGTATGTCGAATCAGATACTGGCAGAGCGTAAGCAATATTATGATGCATTGCAGAAAGTGCAGCACAGTTCGGGCGATATTACCGGCTGGCTTGAGTGGTTTTTGTACTGTCTGAAAAATGCCATGCAGGCCACCGAAAACACCACCCAAGACATAATACGCAAGGCGAGATTCTGGCAACTGCACGAACATACACCCGTAAACGAGCGGCAGCGATTTATGATCAATAAGCTTTTTGAAGGATTTGAAGGCAAACTGAAAACCTCAAAATGGGCAAAAATCACCAAAACTTCTTCCGATACGGCTTTAAGGGATATAAAAGACCTAGTGGAAAAGGGCATTCTGCAACAATCTGCGGAGGGCGGCCGGAGTGTGAATTATATTTTGAGGGATTTTGAGTAATGTTTCTATCTATGTTTACTGTAATAATTTGAGATAGAATAAAGTAACGAAAGTGAGCTGTTTTCTAGCCGCTAAAGTACGAATCGAAGATCCCGTGCATACGGGAGACCCTAAAGAACATAAAAGGCTGCCGTCATTTTAGTGGGATTCTGCGTTTCCGTGTTTTTGTGGCGATTTTTTTGCCACGAATCGAAGATTCCTTGCATACGGGAGAAATTAAGGCCCGAAAAAGCACTAAAGACTTTCGTCATTTTTGTGGAATTCTGCGTTTCCGAGGCTATTTTTTTTGCCACTAAAGCACTAAAACACCAAAAAAACACAAAATCTTCTGTGTTTTTGTATTATTAAGCCTGCCGTTATTCGCCACAGGAACATCGGGTACAATTGATTGTATAACTTCTCACTTCATAATTTCCCCAACCGTCCGTTCCCCCCTCAATCCCTTCCCATAAATCTTTACCTTTGCAAAAAACCTAAAATATGATCCAGGATCCAACGCCAAAGCGTACCGAACTCTCTGAACTGGGCGAGTTTGGCCTGATTGACCGCCTTACCGCCGGACTTAAACCCTTTAATGCCTCTACCCTGAAAGGGGTGGGCGATGACTGCGCCGTAATTGACCAGGGCGACCACCTTACCCTGGTTACCAAAGATCTGCTGCTTGAAGGGGTGCATTTCGACCTTTCGTATGCTCCGCTGAAGCATCTGGGTTACAAGGCAGCAGCGGTAAATATCTCCGATATCGTTGCCATGAACGGCAAAGCGGAGCAGATGCTGGTCGGGATTTCGGTATCGAGCCGTTTTTCGGTAGAGGCGCTTGAGGAGCTATACTCCGGCATCCGCCTGGCGTGCGAGCGGTACAAGGTTGACCTGGTGGGCGGCGACACCACCTCATCCGTTGCGGGGCTGTTTATCTCGGTAACGGTCATTGGCAGGGTATCGAAAGAGGAGGTGGTTTACCGCAACACCGCCCGCGAAAACGACCTGATCTGCGTAAGCGGCGATCTGGGCGGCGCCTATATGGGTCTGCTGCTGCTCGAAAGGGAAAAACAGGTATTCAAGGCCAATCCCGATATGCAGCCCGATCTGGCAGGAAACGACTATATCCTGGAGCGGCAGCTCAAGCCCGAGCCAAGAACCGATATTCTGGAGAAGCTGAAAAAGGCGGGCGTAAAACCCACCGCCATGATCGATATCTCCGACGGGCTGGCATCCGAAATCATCCATATTTCAAGAGATTCGGGGCTGGGTTGCAGAATTTATGAAAACAAAATCCCGATTGATATTGTTACTGCTGATGTGGCGGCAGAGTTCGAGATTGACCCGACCACCGCAGCCATGAACGGCGGCGAGGACTATGAACTGCTCTTTACCGCCAGTGTTAACGACTATGATAAACTGAAGGATATCAAGGGGATACACATTATCGGCCATATGACTGAAAAGGTAGAAGGCGAATACCTGATCAGCAATGGCGGCAACCTGTATCCCATTATGGCGCAGGGCTTCGACCATATGAAGGAGTAAACGCGCTGTCCGGAACCTTTGCCGCGGAGATGCAGCCTCCGTTAAAACCTGCAGGAATGGGAAAAAAGCATGTCATCAGACAGAATAGATAATATACTCAAGACCTTACCCTCAAACCCGGGGGTTTACCAATACTTCGACAAAGAGGGGAAGATCATATATATCGGCAAGGCCAAAAACCTGAAAAAGCGGGTGATGTCCTATTTCAACAAGGACACTTCGCTTACGGGCAAGGTGCGCGTGCTGGTATCCCGCATTGCCGACATCAAATGGATAGTGGTGGATACCGAATACGATGCGCTCCTCCTCGAAAACAACCTGATCAAGGAGTATCAGCCGCGCTACAATGTGCTGCTGAAGGACGACAAGTCATTCCCCTGGATCTGCATCAAGAACGAGCCTTTCCCCCGTGTTTTCCCGACGCGCAACCTGGTGAAGGATGGCAGCGAATACTTCGGGCCGTACGCTTCGGTGAAGATGATGAACACCCTGCTCGATCTGATCCGGCAGCTTTATCCGCTGCGCAACTGCAACCTGAATCTGGACCAGAAGCACATCAAAGCGGGCAAATACAAGGTCTGCCTGGAATACCACATCGGCAACTGCCTGGGGCCATGCGTGGGGCTGCAGAGCGAAGAAGATTACATGGAGAATATCAGAAGCATCCGAAGCATCATCCGCGGAAATATGGGGATGGTTCGTGCCCAGCTCAACGACCTGATGAAAAAGTACGCCTCGGATTTTGCTTTTGAAAAGGCGCAGATCGTCAAGGAGAAGATCGAGCTGCTCGACCGCTTCCAGATTAAATCGCTGGTGGTGAACCCGGCCATCAACAATGTGGATGTCTTCTCCATTGTGGAAGATGAGCAGGCTGCTTATGTCAATTTTGTGAAGGTTGCTTCGGGCGCCATCATCCAGTCGCATACCGTTGAGCTGAAGAAAAAGCTGGAAGAGACCACCGAGGAGCTGCTGTCGCTCGCCATTGCCGACCTTCATCCCCGTTTCAGCAGTGATGCCACTGAGATTATTGTGCCGCTAATGCCTGAGTTTCAGATGCCGGGAATCACCTATACCATTCCCAAACGGGGCGACAAAAAGCAACTGCTGGAACTCTCGGAGCGCAATGCAAAGTATTACAAACTCGACAAGCAGCGGCAAAAGGAGCTGGTGGATCCCGAAAGGCGCACCCACCGCATTCTGGACACCATCAAAAAGGACCTTGGCCTGAAGGAGCAGCCGGTACATATGGAATGTTTCGATAACTCGAACATCCAGGGCGCCTATCCGGTTTCGGCGCTGGTGGTGTTCCGCAATGCGCGGCCGGAAAAGAAGGATTACCGCCACTTCAACATCAAAACGGTGGAAGGGCCCAACGATTTCGCCTCCATGGAAGAGGTGGTGTACCGCCGCTACAGCCGATTGCTCGAAGAGGGCGAAAGCCTGCCCCAACTGGTGGTGATTGACGGCGGAAAAGGACAGCTCAGCTCAGCCATGGCTAGTCTGGAAAGGCTGGGACTGCATAAAATAATCCGGCTGGTGGGCATAGCCGAGAAGCTTGAAGAGCTCTACTTCCCCGGCGATCCGCTGCCGCTACACTTAGACAAAAAATCGGAAACCCTGAAGGTAATCCAGCAGATGCGCGACGAAGCGCACCGTTTCGGCATTACCCACCACCGCAAACGCCGCGAAAAGGGTACCATCAAAACCGAACTCACTGAAATTGACGGCATCGGCGCCGCAACCGCCGAAACCCTGCTCAGAAAATTCAAATCGGTGAAGAACATCAAAAACGCTTCACTCGACGAGCTGAAAGCTGCTATCGGAAACAACCGCGCAACCATAGTGTATGAGTATTTTGGAGGGCAGAGGTCAGAGGTCTGAAGTCAGAGGTCGGATTGGTGAAGTAAGAGGTAAGAAGTATGAAGTATGAAGTAATCCGCCGCGGCGGAGACAAAAGTAAAAAGGTAAAATTTATTCGCCTCGGATGAATAGAATCTCCCAAATCCGAAATCTAAAATCCGAAATCTAAAATCTTTTAACGGAACATCAGCACTTTCGGTTTACCGCCTTCCTTCACAACTGCCCTGAACATTCCGGGAGTATTGAAAGGCATGGCGACATTGCCGTCCTTATCCACGGCTATCAATCCGCCTAAGGCATTGAGGCCTTTCAGCTTTTCGTTGATAATATAGTCTGCAGCCTGTTCCACCGTTTGGCCGAGGTAGAGCATACGGGCAGAAACATCATAGGCCACGGAGTTGCGGATAAAGAACTCACCGTGTCCGGTGCATGAAACGGCGCAGCTTTCGTTGCTGGCGTAGGTGCCTGCTCCGATTACCGGTGAGTCGCCCACCCTGCCGTATTTTTTGTAAACCATGCCGCCTGTGGAGGTGGCTGCCGCCAGATTTCCGTTTTTATCGAGGGCAACGGCGCCAACCGTTCCCTTTCGGCCGTTCTTTTCAATGCGAGCCTTTACATTCAGATACTCCTGCCAGCTCTCTTCCGACCAGAAATAGGATGGGTCCACCATTTCGAGTTTCTGTTCAATTGCAAACTGCTCGGCACCGCGACCAGCCAGCATCACATGAGCGGAAGAGTCCATCACGCGACGGGCAGCGGCAATGGGGCTTTTTATGGTGGTGACCCCCGCAACGGCGCCCGCTTTTCCTGTTTTACCATCCATAATGGAGGCATCCAGCTCATTTTTCCCTTCGGCATTGAAAACCGCACCAACTCCCGCATTGAACAGCGGCGATGCCTCCATCACCTGAACCGAGGCAACCACCGCATCCAGGGCGCTGCCGCCGGAGGCAAGTATGCGCTCGCCCGCCTGAAGCGCTTCGGTAAGCCTGGCAACATACTCCGCCTGATGCTCCGCATTGTAGCGTTCGGAAGTTATCGTTCCGGCACCGCCGTGAATGACCAAAACGAAATCCGGCCGTTTTTCGTTCTGACCAGACAGGTTGATTCCCAGGGCACAAAGCAATATCAATATCCAGGTTCTCATGGTTTCAGGTTTTTTTGATAAGCAATATTACGAAAAATCGCAAAGCGGAATGCGGGTTTTGCAGATTTGCCGGGAAGGCGGTTCCCAATAAAAAGATTCGCTGACCCGCCGGCTTAAAAATATCGGCAAGTCAGCGAACCAACTGACTCTTTATCGCTCCGTTCAAAGTTCCATAATCTTTTTCATCACCCTTTCGGTGAATGGATTGCAGTATTTCAGGTTGAATTCAAAGATTTCCTCCGGAGTGCAAGATCTCTGAATCTCCTTTTGCAGCATGGCTTTCGCCCTGTTTAGCCTCACTTTTACATTTGCTTCACTAATATTCAAAAGCTCTGCCGTGTCTGCAACACTCAGCCCGTTCATCTCGCGGAGCGAAAAAACCATGCGGTAATCCTCCGGGATTTCTGAAAGCGAGTTCTCGATAACATTTCCCAATTCGCGGATGTGAATCCTTCGCTGAGCATCGTTATCGGAACCGGCAAACATGGGCGTTACATTCTCGTTAACAGTGTCTTTTGTCATTTCGTTTTTGAAGCTGTACTTCTGTTGTTTTCTGTAGCAGTTGTTCAGCATTATCCTGATCAGCCAGGTTTTGAAATTTGAACGCTGTTCGAACTGCGCCAGGTTTTTAAATGCATCGATGTAGGTATCCTGCATCAGGTCCTGGGTGTCTTCGTGGTTGTAGTTGTACGATCTGCCAACCTTGTACAGATGCGGGTTATAACGCCTGACGATGACCTCAAAGATCGGTTTTTCACCCTGTAAAACCCTGCTGATAATTTCTGCATCGGTGAGATGCTCAAATTGCTTCATAATCTGCCAAGTGCCTGTTCCAAAAATTTCGCCGTTCCGGTTAATGTTTTGATAACGACTGTTTTTTTCATAAACAAGCAGACTGGAAATTGGTTTGCGATTTCTATTTCAAAAAAGTTATCCGTTTGAAGAAAGCTGAAGCCGGCAGGTTCATCTGCCGGCTTTCGCAAAGATTTCAACAATTCCGGAATCCTTCTTTTTAGCAGATTATTTGTTTTTCATCCTTTAAAAGAACTTTCTGATTCCCTGATTTCTGTTTTATCCGGGATTAATTCATAAAGCGGTCGGGGAACTGTTTTGCCAGACCATCGGTCAGGATATCAGCCAGGTGAAGCATATGGTTGAGGGCTTCCTCAAAACCACCGAACGACTGTGAGTAATCTCCCTTAAGGATGCTTACCGAGTAATCAATGGTGTGGGTGATGTGCATTTCAAGGGCGCCTCCGGTTTCCTCTGCAGTCCAGTTTTTGGGGTTGGCAGCCGACAGGAAATCACCGATCTCCTTTGCATTGGCATACCAGTCTTTTACAGCTTTATCAAGTGCTTCCTTATCACCACTCTGAGCCGATTGCAGTACGGGAACGGCACCCTGAATATGTTCGGTAAGCAGCTGTGCCAGTTTATCTCCGGCCTCCCGGCCATAGAAAGGAACGATAGCAGCACCTATATCTTTCTGATTCTGAAGCAGACGGTTCAGTTTGGCTTCGAGGCCTTTCGGGTCATTGTAGAATGCATCAACGGTAATCAGGGTCCAGTACATGTGCGCCGACCAAAGTTCGCGCATGGCTTTATTGAGTTCCTGATATTTTACGGTTTTCTGAAGCGGGGTCAGTTCGGTTGAAACAACGCTTTTTGCTTTTGAGTGATCCATATGCTGAGCGCTGGCGGCTGCAACTGACATTACGAAGGCGAGAATAATGGTTATCTTTTTCATTGTTTTAAGTTTTTAAGGTGCTTATATCTTGTTAGAGTCAGCGAAAAAAAAGAAAGGTTACAAGAGAATTTAAATTTTTTGACGAATAATCATAATTCACTGATTATCAACAATA
>LUZO01000438.1 GCA_001603685.1 Bacteroidales bacterium Bact_23 | reverse complement strand
CTTTTACAATGCATAGCCTATAACAGGCCTTCGTCGGCAAAGCTATAATATTTTTCGTCACCAATAATCAGGTGATCAAGCACGGGAAGCTCGAGGAAAGTTCCGGCTTCCTTCATTTTGCGGGTCAGCTTGATATCGGCATCGCTGGGCGAAAGATTTCCGGATGGGTGATTGTGGCACAGTATGATGGATGCCGCATTCTGATCGAGGGCCATTTTGAATATCTTTTTCGGATCGGCAACCGTACCGGATTGCCCGCCTTCGCTAACCGGCAGTACCGAGATTTTCCGGTTGGCCCGGTTCAGAAAGAGCACCCAGAACTCCTCGTACCTGCTGTCGGCCAGGTTCGGATACAGAATATCGAAGGCATCGCGGCTCGAAGTGATGGCTTTCTTCACCGGCATTTCCGTTGCCCTGCGCCTCATCCCGAGTTCAAGCGCCGCAATGATACTCAGCGCCTTTGCCTCTCCTATCCCCTTGAATTTCATCAGATCGTCAACCGAAAGCTTCGACAGTTCAATCAGGTTATTATCCACCTTGAACAGCAGATCGCGGCCCAGCTCCACCGCCGAACGGGTTCTGGTTCCGGAGCGCAACAGAATTGCAAGCAACTCGGCATCGCTGAGCGCCTCTTTCCCTTTTAAAAGTAGTTTTTCACGGGGCTTATCGCCGTCGGCCCAATCCTTTATCGGAACTCTTACCGCAGTATCTTCCATAATTGCTGATGGTATTAATTAAGATTCTGATATCGTTACCTTAATATGATTAAACCCAAATTTTGCGTCGAGAAGTTCGATTTTGCAAAACTGCGATTGATTAATTCGGGTAAAATCCAATGATTCACTAAAACGAAATACAATTACAATAATAAGCAAAAAACCCCTGCGAATGCTCACAGGGGTTGAG
>LUZO01000437.1 GCA_001603685.1 Bacteroidales bacterium Bact_23 | reverse complement strand
GGATGGAACACCGATGACACAGATCAGACGGATGACCTCGGATAAAATCAGTGGAAACCAGTTAAATCCGTATTATCCGTGTTCTATAAAAATGGAACGCTGATGACACAGATCAGACGGGTGACCAAGGATAAAATCAGTGGAAATCAGTTAAATCCGTGTTATCCGTGTTCTATAATAAGGATGGAACACAGATCATACGGATGGTAACGGATAGAATCTGTGGAAGTTAAAAGTCCTTTCTGGCCGATTTCCATTTCAGGATAAAAATGGGGATAATCGTCCATAATACCAGGATTGCCAGTGCGATGGTGCTTCCCATATAGTTGCCGAAAAACTTCTTAAACAGCGCTCCGGTATAACCCAGCATAGCCGAAACATCAAGCTTGAGCAGCATCATAATTCTGGAAAGGTCAATCGGATTGAAAAGGCTGGCAATCAGCGAGAACTTCTCAAGCGGATAGTCACTGAACATGGTGAGGGCAATCAGGAAAAGGCCGTCGTAGATGACCGCCATAAACAGCCACGCCAGAATGGCAAACCCGAACCCCTTGATCCGGTTTTCGTTCACCAGCGCAATGTTGTAAGAGATTCCGGAGAAGATAAAGCTGAGGAAAGTGCCCAGTATCAGCAACTGCCCGAAGTTCCAGATGTCGCCCGACATAAAGATGCCGTAGATCATAAAGGGAATCCCCAGGCCCATTATCAGACTCAAAGAGAGCGACAGGGCCACCCCGAGGTACTGCCCCAGAAAAATTGAACTTCGTTTCAGCGGCAGAGCCAGCAGCAACTCGGTAAACTCCCTGGAGCTGTAGTAATACATAATTCCGAAGATGGTTCCGATAAGGGGTACCAGCAGGAGAATCACATTCATCAGGGTGAGAATGGCCTTTGCCAGGCTGGGGCTTAAAAACAGCAGCACAAAACCCAGCAGAAGGTAAAACAACAGATAAACATAGTTCCATCTGCTGCGCATTAAGTCGAAGAAGCTGTATTTTAATATCTTAAACATTCTGTTTGGTCAAAAGGTTAGCAATTGCATGAATAAAGTCAGGCTCTTTGGTCTGTTCCTTCAGCGATTCGGAGGTTCCCCTGAAATAGACATTGCCTTCGAGCAGGAAAATAATCTCATCCGACATCTCTTCTACAAAGCTCATAATGTGTGAAGTCATGATGATGACCTTACCCTTGCGCCTCTCCTCCTCTATCATCTCATTCAGGATAATCAGCGCGGTGGGGTCGAGGCCGGTAGTAGGCTCGTCGAGGATGATGTACGGGCTTTCGAACATAAAAGTGAGGCACAGGTTCACCTTTTGCCTTGTTCCGCCTGAGAGGTGAGCCAGTTTCTTGCCCAGAAAGGGTTGCAGGCCCAGCCTGTCGATGAGCCGGCTGTCGTCAAGGCCGGGCTGTCCGCGAAGATCCTTGATCATGCGAATCAGCTCCTTTACCGTAAGGTTTCCCGGGAAATTGGC
Organism: Bacteroidales bacterium Bact_23; assembly: GCA_001603685.1. Classification (GTDB taxonomy): domain Bacteria; phylum Bacteroidota; class Bacteroidia; order Bacteroidales; family Lentimicrobiaceae; genus Lentimicrobium. The sequence continues at coordinate 2,650 of LUZO01000437.1, read as the reverse complement.
AATTTGCGGCAGATAATCAATCTTTTCGCGGTATTTCCAGTGTTTGCGTACCGGCTCGCCATGTATCCTGATCTCTCCGGCATTGGGCAACACCATCCCCAGGATGCATTTAATGAGGGTGGTTTTCCCCGAACCATTCGGCCCAAGAATGGAGAAAACCCCCTTCCTGTCGATGGTCAGGTCGATGCCCTTGAGCACTTCGAGCTTCCCGAAGCTTTTATGTAGTCCTTTAATTTCTATCATGGGTCACAATCTTCATTCGTGGTATTTCATCCTGGAGGGCATCGGGGGTAATCACCGGCGACACCTTCTCGGCAAACTCAACCAGATCGACAAACAGGCTTCGCAGCAGGATAATGGCCTCGGGCGAGCGGTTTACCATATACGAGAACAACTTTACCGGCCTGTAGGGCTCATCCCCTACGCCATCCTTATCCAGGTCGTATCCCTTGTAATCACTCCAGTAGTTTCCGTTGAAAGTATTCTCGTTAATCGAGCCGGTATAGGCCACATCAAAGGAGTTGTTCAGGAAATTGTTACTGGTGAACTTATTTTCATAATTGGCGCCTCTTGAGTTGATGGCCCAGCCGTTGCTCTCAAAGTCGTTGTGCTCGTATATAACTCTGGTACAGCCTTCTATATAGATACCGGTGGTATTTCTTTTAAATACATTGTTGGTAATTACCCCGTCGTACACCTCTTTCAGCAGCATTCCGTAAACTGCCGGCCCCCAGTTATCCTGGAAATGATTGTAGGAGGCCTCCATATTTTTAGAGAACATAATGGCAATGCCCGCGCCGTTGTTCTCGTATCTGTCATGGGTAACCACATCATCGTTCGAGAACATGAAATGCAGGCCGTATCGCACATTGTTCCGGCTGATGTTCCCGCCTATGGTACAGAAATTTGAAAATTCAAGGTAAATGCCGTCCCTGACCTGATCAACAATATTGTTTCTTATCTCAATATGATGCGCATACCACAGGTGAATTCCGTTTCCGGCGAAGAATTCGCTTACGGCATCGCCATAAATTTCATTGTTCAGAAGCTTGCCATAGCTGGATTTCTCGATGTAAATTCCGAAAAATGGCTTCCTGATAATCAGGTTCTTCAGCACAAAATGTTTGCTGCTCCTTACTCTGATGGCGGAATAGTCGCGTATGTTGCTGCTGCCGACATTTATCAGTTCGAGTCCGTCAACTGTAACACTATCGCTTTTCACAACGATGATTTCGCTGATCATCTGACCATCGAGTACGGCACCCGGTTCACCTTTAATGGTTATGGGTTTATCAACGAGGATGTCAATCTCTTTGTATAGTCCTTTCCTTACAAGAACAACATCCCCTTTTTCAGCAATCTCAACTGCTTTCTTAACACTTTTAACCTCACAGGTTTCGCCCACTTCAATGGTTCGTGCCAGTGAAGCGAGTGAAACCTGTAAAGCAATCAGAACTAAAAATCCTCTATTCAATATCCTCTTCATCTGCCTGCTGGTGTTCTTCTTCGTGTGCAACATTTTCCGGTTTACTCAGAATCTGTTTCTTAACCATTTCCCACGAATAAAGTTCACCGCCATGCTCTTTTTGAAGCTGTTCAGCTTCCTCCCTGGTGTTGAGGGTTGATAAAAACGCCCCCATCGGGCTGGGGATGTTTTCTGAAATGATATAGGTAGCCTTTGTTGCATCAATCAGATTGCCCGGATCAAGATAATTGGCCGAGAGAATGTGTTCCATATCCTCTTCCTTCACCTCAGAAGCCAGAAACCTGATCATGCACTCGGTGGCATCGAATTTATAATTTTTGCCTTTTTTGGTAACCAGTTGTGCGGCATGGGTTCTCTCCACGATTTTCATTCTGCATGCATCGCACTCATCTTCACCATAACGGATGGGATCGATCTTTGGGCTGCATGACACGAAGAATGTTGAAAGGAGCAGCAAGGTTGCAGCGCTTCCGGCAACGCTCTTCAGGCTTTTCAGCGAATTTTGTCCGATGATATATGCCAGGAATACCAGTAAAAATCCCAGGCCCATCACATATCCGCCGGTATTTGGATAGGAATAGACATCGAAGTTCAGCATTTTCTGATATCCCAGCAATGGCGGTTTATAGGTCATAAGGTTCCCCGCTTCGTCAACCAGTTTAATGCTTGCATTGGGGTCGAGGTTACCGCCGTAATCGGCAAGCCAGACATTGAAATCGTAAACTCCAAGCAATCCAAGGACACCCATGACGATAAACCAAATAAGAAATGTAACCGGTTTCACTTTTTTAAGAAGTCCCAGTATCCCAAGCAGCACTCCTATTGCCACCATGCCAATCACAACAATAGGGAAAACCTGAAACTCCCACATATCTTCAGCTTTTGGTAAAGTCCTCATTCCAATGTAGTGGTTCAGCATATTTATATTCGAAATGTCGTTCTTGCTTTCGCCCTTCAGCCCGGTAATATAAATATCCATTCCAAGACCTTCGGGATACTGTGGCGCCTTAAGATGAATATTCCACAATGGCAGGAAAAACAATCCCAGAAACATGACAACCCCTACAATCATTAACAGACTTGCTTTTTTCATTTTTTCATAAATTAACTTTTTGTTGAATAAAGAAATCGGAAAAACAACAATGTATAATAAATATCATACCT
>LUZO01000436.1 GCA_001603685.1 Bacteroidales bacterium Bact_23 | reverse complement strand
GGGCTCGGAGATGTGTATAAGAGACAGGATCAGATTGGCCAGATGGCCTGACCACATTGTGTTCTCCTGTAAGGATATCCTTACCAACCTGATAATATGCATAAATACCAGGCTTACCTTGCGGTCGGCAATTATAAGTATTGGAGTATGTCAGAAAATCAATTTTTCCGTTTGTGCCGATTTTGTGATTTTCGAGCCATATATACTGGTTTTTTGCTCCTTCATCAACATAGGGGAGCTTTATTCTGATAGCATCGCCAGTTGTAACAAAATCTCTGAGTGTGAAAGTTTTATTTCCATCTTCTATGGAAATGTCTGATACTTGATTGCTGGCTGCTATGTATGAATCGGTTGTATTGTAAATAGGACTTTTCCAGTGAAGCCACCACCTGTCGAAAGCATTTACAGAAACTAGCCCAGTTCCGCTTTGTCCCATTAAACCATAACCTCCCATTAGTTGAAGAAAAACTCTTCCTGAATTCTTAATCCATCCATTTCCACCACCACAATGCATATCGTTTGAACCAAACAATGCATGCCCCATTTCATGATTCATTACACTTACCGGATTTAATACCCAGGATTTAAAGGGACCTGAACAGAAAAGTATTAAAGCTCTGAGTGGATAGTAATTATCGTCATTAAATAAAATTGGGTACTTAATTACACCAGTTATGCCTGTTCCGGCAGCAAAACCACCGTATCCTTGTTTTGAGTTTCTAAATATTACACTACCGAAATGTATTTCTTCATCCCCATCGGGTTGACTGTAATCAGAAATATCATCATGCCCATAAATGGTTCTCAGTCCACCATTATCATTAATATATTTAATAGTGCGTTTAATAAGGTTGTCGGCAGAAAATGTACCATCTTGAACCTGTAATTCTGCAATTATATATGACTGTCGAATATCAACGACAATAAAATCACCGGTCAAATGTAAATTGCCAAAAGATGATTCGTAATACTTCTTTGTAAACATGCCATGAATATTACCTTCCTCTTCTTCCTCAATGTCAAACAGGTCTTCAAGCCATTCTGGCTTAGTATCTTCGTTGTTTATTCCTTCCTGTACAGCATGAGGCCATTGGATCAAAGAATCGGGCACATTTTTATACGGGTCCTTATCAGGAGTTACATCATAAATGATATTAATCAGTATGTTTAGCATCCGGAGATTAAGGTTCGCCATCCCAGGAGTTTATTATTTCTGTTGGGGAAAGAAAAGGACTCTGTTCAATACTAGGGTTAATTTCCTGTATATCCCATGTTGTTTGAGAAAAAACTGTAAACCTGACTAAAAATAGCAAGGCGATAAGTATTATCTTTTTCATTTTTCAAAGTTTTTTAATTTTTTATAATTGTTGTAAATTTATTAGGGTTGTGCATATTTTTTTTGTTTTACTTAGGAAATCCAGTTTTTTTAGAAACGGCTA
>LUZO01000435.1 GCA_001603685.1 Bacteroidales bacterium Bact_23 | reverse complement strand
AGATATTAACCCCGTTATCGTTTTTATATCTCAGCCCTTCTGGATGTCTCGTTGTCAAAATGGAAACTTCGTGACCTTTATTGACCAGACATTCCGACAACATTTTTATATGGACCTCTCTACCACCCATTATGTGGTCCACAGTATAAGTAGCAATTATTGCGAGTTTCATCTGTTTAACCTCAATAACCTTCTTACTGCTCTATTTAGCGTATCAGTCGCACCATAAGTTTCTATTTCATTCAATATAAACTTCAAAGTAAAAAATTTCTTTTCTTTATTTCTCATGTTTAAGTGAATTTTGTTGTAATCAGAATCGGCATAATTTGAAGACCACAAATTTAGCTTCTCCATGATATCTTCTCTACTACAAATTGGAGGAAATTCGACAATCGGCTCGTCTTTTCGCTGTAAAGTTGGGATAATTTCCCAAGAAATCGTATCTCCTAATTCAAGATTCAATATGAATGACTCTCTACTTTCGCGATACCATCTTCTTAATCGCCCTTCTCCCTGATAATTTATTAGTCTCCCACGGTGGGTGCACCTCCATGGAGAGAATAAAAAATTCGATAAACTATAAAACACTAAACCTTTACCATATCTTTCATAACCTTGTAGAACGTGTGGATGAGTTCCAATAATTACATCAGCGCCACTATCAATAATGCTATGGGCATCAGAAATAATATCTGGGGACGGGTAATGAGTATACTCTTCTCCCCAGTGTAACGA
>LUZO01000434.1 GCA_001603685.1 Bacteroidales bacterium Bact_23 | reverse complement strand
TAATTACAGTATGTTATGAAATTAAAAAGATTGGATTTTTATGAAAAATGAGGTGAAAAAGAAAAAAGTAATTGTTGTGGGCGGCGGTTTTGCCGGCGTTTCATTTATCCATAAACTCGACCGGAATCTGTTCGAAGTATTGCTGATCGATAAAATCAACCACCATCAGTTCCAGCCGCTGTTTTACCAGGTTGCCACTTCGCAGATTGAACCATCGAGCATCTCGTTCCCGCTGCGCAATATCTTCAATAATTATCCGAATGTGCGGATCCGTCTGGCAGAGGTGAAACGCATTGTTGCCGGCGAAAACCGCGTAGAAACGACCATTGGCGATTTTGAGTACGATTATCTGGTGCTTGCCTATGGCTGCATGACCAATTTTTTTGGCAACCAGACGATTCCCAAACATGCACTGACCCTGAAAAGTACCTATGATGCCATTACCATCCGCAATCACATTTTGCGTACTTTCGAAAAGATTGTTTATGTGGATGAGGAAAAGCAGAAGCCGCTGAATAATCTGGTCATCGTTGGCGCCGGCCCTACCGGAGTGGAGCTTGCCGGGGCTTTTGCCGAAATCAAGAAAAACATCCTTCCAAAGGATTACCACCGGCTCGATTTCTCGAAATTCACCATCTGGCTGATCGAAGGCTCCGAAAATACCCTGAACAACCTCAGCACCCTGGCGCAAACTTCCTCGAAGCGGTATCTCGAGAATATGGGTGTGAAAGTAATAACCAAAACATTTGTAAAGGATTACGACGGAGAAACGCTGGTGCTGAGCAACGGCGATAACATTATCGCCAAAACGGTGATCTGGACGGCGGGAGTAACCGGAAACAGAATGGAGGGGCTGCCTGCAGAGGTGCTTGCTCCTGGCAACCGTATCCGGGTTGACCGTCTGAACCGGATGCAGGGCTCCGGTAATGTGTTTGCTTTGGGCGATATTGCCATGATGGAAACTCCGAAATATCCGAAAGGCCACCCGCAGGTGGCCAATGTGGCAATTACCCAGGCAAAGCGGCTGGCCAGAAACTTGAAGAATATTGAACTTTATAAACAAACCACTGATTATGAATACATTGATCTCGGTTCAATGGCTACCATCGGCCGGAATAAAGCGGTGGTTGACCTTCCGTTTTTCAGCTTTAAAGGATACTTTGCCTGGCTGATCTGGATGTTTCTGCACCTGATGAAGATTCTGAGTGTGAAGAACCGCTTTATCATCTTTATCAACTGGGCGTGGGCATACATCACAAAAGACACTTCCCTACGGTTGATTCTGACCCCTGAAAAAACGGAAGGGTAGGGCAGCCGGCATGATTTGCTGACTGCAAAACCTGTGTGGAAGCGGATATTTTGTATATTTGGATTCACCGCAAAGCAAACGACAGACATTATTATGCTCAGGAAAGTAACGGTTTTACTCATTATAGCCGCACTCGCCTCGTGCCGGCCCGAAGCTGCGCGCGTACATACGGCCGGGGATGACAGCCTGCCAAAGCCTCCGGTGATGGGGTGGTCGAGCTGGAACAACTTCAGGGCCTGTATCAGCGAAGAGATTATCAAAGCCCAGGCCGATGCCATGGTTCGGCTGAAGTTAACCGAAGCCGGCTATACCTATATCAATATCGACGACGGCTTTTTCGGCGGTCGCGATTCTTCGGGCAGGATTGTTGCACATCGCGTAAAATTCCCGGGCGGAATGAAAAGCCTGGCTGACTACATCCATTCAAAGGGGCTGAAAGCCGGCATTTACACCGATGCAGGCATCAACACCTGTGCCTCGTACTGGGACAACGACACCATTGGTATGGGAATGGGGCTGTTTGGTCATGATGAAAGGGATTTGCGGCAGTATCTGCTGGAATGGGATTACGATTTCCTGAAGGTGGACTGGTGCGGTGGCGAGTGGCTGGGGCTGGATGAGGAGTCGAGATATACCGCCATCGGTCAGATTATCAGAAAGATAAAACCTTCGGTCGTATATAATGTGTGCCGTTGGAAGTTTCCGGGAGAATGGGTGGCCCCACTGGCCGATTCGTGGCGGATAAGCGGCGATATCTCAAATAACTTCAGCTCAATCCTGCACATCATCGATCTGAATGCCGGCCTGTGGAAATACTGTTCGCCCGGCCATTACAACGATATGGATATGCTTCAGGTGGGCAGGGGAATGACCTTTGAAGAAGACAAAACCCACTTTACGATGTGGTGCATGATGCACTCGCCTCTGCTGCTGGGCAACGATCTGACGAAAATATCTGACGAAACGCTTGAAATCATCACCAATAAAGAGGTTATCGCGCTGAATCAAAGTCCGTTCGTTTATCAGGCAAGGCGGATGGGCAAACCCGGCGAAACCGAGATCTGGGCAAAGCCGCTGATTTCGGCAATGAGCGGCGAGGTGGCCGTTGCCATGCTGAACCGTACCCCGAAGGAGCGCGAAATTTCCTTTCAGCCCGATTCGGTTGGAGTTGCTTCGGCAACAGGCTATTCGTTGAAAGACCTGTGGAGCGGCGAGACGGTTCCGCAAATGAGGGACGCCGTCGTAAAGAGAAATGTACCACCGCATGGTGTGGTGGTTCTGCGGATAAAGGGAGAGTCCTTGCCGGGGAATCCGTTTCAGTACGGGGATAAGTGGAGAAACTGATGCCGACAGGCATTGGTAATAAAAAATGCCGGAGCTGAATTTTCCGGCATTTTCTGTTGTGATATGGGTTGATTCGTCTTTCCTGTTTTATATGGAGAATTTTCCCAGATAAGTGTGCGGGCTCAGCGCCTTTAGTTCGGCTTTTACCGCTTCCGATACATTCAGCCCGTCGATGAATTCGCTGATCTGCTCTTTGGTTATGCGGGCATTGGTGCGTGTCAGTTCTTTCAGCGTTTCATACGGTTTTGAGTAGCCCTCGCGCCTGAGGATGGTCTGGATGGCTTCGGAAATTACAGCCCAGTTGTTTTCCAGATCTTCCTGCAGCTTCTCCTCGTTCAGCAGCAGTTTGCCAAGCCCCTTTTCAATCGATTTCAGCGAAATCATGGTGTGGGCGACCGCTACTCCGATATTACGCGAAGCGGTGGAATCGGTCAGGTCGCGCTGCAGCCTTGAAATGGGCAGTTTCGAAGCCAGATGCTCAAAAAGTGCATTGGCAATGCCCAGGTTGCCTTCGGCATTCTCGAAATTAATCGGATTAACCTTATGCGGCATGGCCGATGAGCCAACTTCGCCGGCTTTGATCTTCTGCCTGAAATAGTCCATTGAAATGTACGACCAGATATCCCGGCACAAATCAATCAGGATGTTGTTGATCCGCTTCATGGTATCGAACAGGGCGGCCATATTGTCGTAATGCTCAATCTGGGTGGTTACCTTCTGGCGCTCCATACCCAGGTGCTGGCGGGTGAAATTGTCGGCAAAGGCAATCCAGTCGATATCGGGATAGGCGGCATAGTGGGCGTTGAGGCTGCCGGTTGCTCCGCCGAATTTAACGGTACAGGGGATGGTTTTCAGCAGCTTCATCTGCTGTTTCATCCTGTCGGTAAATACATACAGTTCCTTGCCAACGGTGGTAGGCGTGGCCGGCTGCCCGTGCGTACGCGCCAGCATCGGCACATTCTTCCACTGCTTTGCCTTTTGCGATATTTTGTTTACAAGATTTTCGTAAGCGGGCATAATCAGCTCTTCAACAGCCAGTTTGAGCGCATAAGGCCCGGAGGTGTTGTTGATATCCTGTGAGGTTAGTCCGAAATGGAGAAACTCCTTGTATTTGCCCAGCCCCATCTTGTCGAATTTCTTCTTCAGATAATATTCAACAGCCTTAACATCGTGATTGGTAATGCTTTCTATCTCCTTTGCCTCGGCTGCATCCTGAAATGAGAAGTTGCGGCAAAGCGCCCTGAGCTGTTCAAAATCGGCAGCAGTAACATCGGCCAGTTGCGGCAGGGGAAGCTGGCAAAGGGCAATAAAATATTCTACCTCAACAAATACACGGTAATTGATCAATGCTGCTTCCGAGAAGTAATAAGAGAGCATCTCTACCTGTTTTCTGTATCTGCCATCAACGGGTGAAATGGCATTCAAAGGGGTTAATTCCATGGCAATGTTCAATTAATTGGGGTCAAATATAACCAAGCAAATTTAAAGATAGCAATTTTTTTTGGTTTTTCAATGTTTTTTATCAAAAACTTAGCCTTTTGCACTGTTTTTTATGATTCTGTTGATGTGTGCGGCAAGTTTTTCGGGTTCGTTGGTTCCTATCCGCACTTTCCGCTTGCTGTTCCGGAGGCTAAGCTCCACCGCATGTAACCCGCTGACATTGTAGATGGTTGTGTTTCCTGAAAACCGTATGCCCCACCCATGCAGGAAGCTGTTTTTTACCGCTTTGGCACTCTCAAACTTTTCTATATTCCAGCTTTTCCGGATAAGCCCGATGCCAAAACGGATTTTTACGGTTTCGTTGTTCACCTCAACAACAAGCTGATAAAACAGTATGAGTACAACCAGCAGAATAAACGGGGTGATTAAAAGAACCCCGATGGGTGGCGGTTCGTTGCCCGTTGCGAAAATAGAGAGAAGAGTGCCCAATAGGGTTAAAATCAAAATGGTGATGATGAGTACCCATCCGGTTTGTCTGGTTTCCATGGAATTTTGTGTTATATAAGTGTGTTACATTCCCAGATTCTGGCCGATAATCAGCACTTTGAACGGGGTTAATGCGGGTCGCCTTTTTAATATGGTGTATGCCCTGCAGCCTCTTTCATCCGAACGGCAGTTGTGGCAGATGCCGTCGCCGGTACAGGGGGTATTTCTGTTCAGCCGTTTCATGTTCATGGGGCCGGCGGTGCTTTTCAGCCGTTCGAAGGCAGCCGCCTCATCCTTTACAATTTTGTTGATGCCTGTTGCAACAATTACCTGTTTCGGGCCAAAAATCATGGCTGCCACACGGTTGCCGTATCCATCCGCATTCACCAGCTCGCCCTGCATGGTGAGGGCGTTGGTGCTGCTCAGAAACAGGTCGGAGGTGAGCTCGCTGCGCATCGCTTCCATCTTCTCTTCATGACTCATGCCCGGCCTGCCGTGGTCAATCAACACAGCACCCAGCGAGGCTGCCTTTTCGCGGATGCCCAGCGCCCTGATGGTCATTGAGCCGCCAAAGGCAATCTTCATATCTTTTCTGATGTACCCGCAGATATGCTCCGACGCCTCTTCCGCCGTTTCGAAATAAGCTGCCTCAAAATGGTTTCTCTCCAGATTTCTGATCACCTTTTCGGCGATAACCCGGTTGTGCCAGCTCTGATAATCACTCATGATTCCGGTAAATTGATACAGCGCAAATATAGCCCCAAATTAATCATTTGAAAAACACCAACAGCTAACGATAAAAATATTTCAAAAAGCATTTTCTTTATAAAAATCCAACCTCTGCCCGCCGCGGCGGATAAGGACTTCTCCTACCT
>LUZO01000433.1 GCA_001603685.1 Bacteroidales bacterium Bact_23 | reverse complement strand
GAATAGGTTTAACTTCATATTTTTGAATTGAAAATATAAACCTCAAAGCAGCTATGGCAAAAGCGAAACGAAACAACAAATATAGAATGGCACTGCAGTGGACGGTTTTTGGATTGCTTGTTCTGATGCTGATCCGCCCGCTCTTCGACCGCTCATACATCGCTGATATTGAGGCGTATTGCCCTTTTGGCGGGATTCAGGCGTTTGGTTCCTATCTGGCCAGCAATACGCTTGCCTGTACCATGACCACCAGCCAGATCGGGATGGGCCTTGCGCTGATTGCCGGTATCTTTCTGTTCAGCAAGCTGTTTTGCAGCCACATCTGCCCCATCGGAACCTTTACGGAATGGCTGGGCAGGCTCGGCAGGAAGTATAAAATGAACTTCGTTGTCACCGGCATTGCCGACCGCCTGCTCCGGGTGCTCAAATACGGGCTGCTGTTTGTTACCGTCTTTTATACCGTTACCGACAGCGAGCTGTTTTGCCGGATATTCGACCCCTACTATGCCGTATTTTCCGGTTTTGGCCACGATGTGGTTCCGCTGTATGCCGGCCTTGCGCTGTTGCTGGTTATTCCCGGGTCGTTTTTCGTAAGGCAGCTTTGGTGCAAATACCTTTGCCCGCTGAGCGCCGCTTCCAATATCTTTACCTACGGCATTGTGTTTCTGGGGTTGATCGGCCTGTATGCCGTGCTGGTACTGGTTTTCGGGCTGGCAATCAGCTGGGTGTGGCTGCTGGCCGCCCTGAGCATTGCCGGAATGCTGCTCGAGACCACGCGACTGGGCTCGCGCCTGCTGCCGCTGGTGAAGGTTACCCGAAACGCCGATACCTGCACCTCGTGCAGAATCTGCGACAAAGCCTGCCCCATGGCCATCAGGATTTCAGACCAGCCGCGCGTTGACCACATCGACTGCCACCTTTGCGGCGATTGTGTGGCCAAATGCCCCGAACCCGACACCCTGAACTACAACCGCAGAAATATGAAATGGCTGCCGGCAACGGCCACCATCCTGCTGATTGCAATCGGCATTACCTTCGCCGCCGTTACCGATATCCCCACCATTAGCCTGAAATGGGGCGATGAACAGCAGATGGCAAAAGCGGCAGTCTATCAGCAGAGCGGATTGAAGAATGTGAAGTGCTACGGCAGCTCGATGTCGTTTGCCACCCACATGGAATCGCTTCCCGGAGTGCTTGGGGTGGAAACCTTTGTATCCGGCCATTCGGTAAAAGTGTATTACGATCCGGAGGTGCTTGACGACAATGCCATCCGTGAGGCAATCTTTACACCGGTAAGCAGGATATTCGCCGCACCGGAAACGCGGACAGAGTCAGTTGCAGTTGCGGAGTTCCTGATAGATCAGTTTTTCGATCCCCTTGATTCCAGGATGCTGACGATGCGTTTTGGACAGACTCCCGGCATTTATGCCATGGAAACCCGCTTCGGCGAACCGGTGCATGCGGTGGTCTATTTCGACCCGCGCCGTATTGATGCCGGAAGGATCAAATCGCTTATCGAAGAGAAGAAAACAAAGTGGGAGGTTGACGGTAAGCAGAACGAAGCGCGCACGAACTTCAGGGTGGCCGGCTTTACCGAAAAACAGGCGGTTCCACTTGCGCAGTACCTTTCACTGGTTTATGAGCCCATTGCCATGGATTTTAATAGCACCGCAACAACGCCTTCGGATTCGGCCGATACGCTGTTGCTGCCTTTTGCCGCTGCCGCGGAGCCTGAACTGGCGGATATGCCGTGGTACCTTCTCAGCCACATCAGCAACAACCCGGGTGTTACCAAATTTGAGGTTGTGCCCGGCGCGGATGGTTTCAGCCTCAGGCTTTGCTATCTTCCCAAAGTCACGGATAGGGATGAAATCATGGAGCAGTTGAATGCCCCGCAGTTAAAGGTACATATGAGTGACGGTACGGAGCAGATGGTTGATAATCCGTTCAGGTTTTAACTGCAAAGCGGAATATTCCGTTGCAGTTTGTTATGATCTACCGGCGGCACAATTGCATGCGTTATTGAAAGCCGTTGCCGTTATGTGATTTGCTGAGGCAGATCGGAGAAATTCCAATCTATCAGGGATTAACCGGAAAGTCACAAATCGCTGAGTTCCAGGATATTGTATTTCAGGGCGAAGAGAACTAAATTTACCGTATTCGGTACATTGGCTTTCAGGGCCATTCTGGATTTATGCCCTTCGATGGTGCGCACCTTCAAATCCATCAGCTGGGCAATCTCATCATTGTTATGCCCTTTGGCAATCAGTTTCAGGATCTCCCGCTCCTTATCGGTCCAGTTAATGCTTGACGGCTTGCCCGCATCCTGAGCCTGGCCGGCTCTTTTTCGCTGAATGTTGGCAATCACCTCGGGCGAATAATAGGTGTGTCCGTTGGCGAGGTCGTTGAGGGCTTCAAGCAGGTTGGCTTCGGTAACGGCTTTGTGAATGATGCCTGAAAAGCCGCCTTCAATGGCGATAAACAGGTCGGGGTGGCGGCTGTTGTTGGTCAGCAGAACGGTGGTAAGGTCGGGGTAGAGTTGTTTCAGCGATATGCCCGCCTCTATGCCTGCTTTCAGCGGAATGGCGAAAATCAGCAGCAGATCAATCTCCGATAAATCTGTTTTGTCATCGGACAGCGGGCAACAAACCGACTCTCCGGCAACGGTAAAACGGGCATCGTTCTCAATGATTTTTTTGATCCCTTCCCGGAATATGGTATGGGGGTCGGCGATAAAAACCCTGACCGGTTTGCCTGCTGAATTTTTCCTAAATGCCATAACAGGATTTTTGGTTATTCCGGTTTTATGGTTTTCCTGAAGAAACGGCCTCGGAAACTTTGGCGCAGTAGCCGCCTTCGCTAACGGAGCAATTTCTGTAATCTATCTCTTCGAAGGGGATGATTTCATTTTTCAGGGCATACAGCACCAGTTCGAGGGTGGAGTTTTTACCTATTTTCCCCAGCATGTTCGAGCGGTGTTTTTCGGCGGTACGGACACTGATAAAAAGCGCTTCCGCTATTTCGTTCATGCTGTAGCCCTTGCACATCAGCCCGATGATTTCCGTTTCGCGTGGCGAAAACTGAATCGTATTTTTCTCGGGCATCCGGTGCCTGATTACCAGTCCTACCAGTTCGGGCGAAAAATAGGGAATTCCTTCGGCGGCGCTGGTCAGTGCCTTGATGGTTTGCCCGAATCCTTCCGTTTTCAGAATAAAGCCGAAAATACCGGTATCCAGCAGTTTGTACAGCTCATCGCGGCGGGCATCGGCGCTGCAGATGATGATTTTAAGTTCCGGTTTAATCTGCATGGCGCGGCGTGCCACTTCCAGGCCGTGCATGCCGGGCATAACCAGATCGAGCAGCACAAAGCCGGCATCGGTACGGGGGAGCTGTGCAAGGAAATCTTCGCCGTTGGTGGCTTCTCCGGCTACCTCAAACAAACCCAGGCTCTTGATCAGACCACGCAACCCGGTACGGATTACGGCATCGTCATCCACTATCATGATTCTGCCTGCTACGGTGGTTTTATTTTTGGATTCTGCCGCTTGCATTATTTTTTGGAGCCTGATATGACTATATATAATAAGGTGTAAGCCGGTTAAAGAATGACAAATATAAATTCTTTTTATAAGTTCTGCAAATTTACTGCGTAAAAAAGCGTATATAAAATATATGTTTTTACTCTACCCCCCGTTGGGAAATTGGGCTAATTTGCATCAACATTTTGAGGAGAAGATAAATAAATTGGGAAAAGTGCATTGTTATAATGTAATTAATTTAACCTGAGTTTGTTAGCGTTTCTGGTACTTTGATGTGATTTTTGTTTAGGCAGCTCATTATGTAAAATAATTTTGCAGCAACTGATTCAACCTATTAAAACTGCCCGACAGAATCTAATAATTCAGGAAAATTTAAAATCGAAACCCGAATTGTGCATATCCGGTAGGGGTACCGAACAAAGATAGGCAAAATATGGGTTTGATGTCTGCTCCGGCTTAAAATTGCCGGAAGGGCAACGGTTTCTTAAGCGTAAAGCGGTGAAAATGCCATTTCACTGCTTTAATCAGCGTTTTGGAAGCACGGTTTGATTTAAGGAAATTTTTAAAACCAATTATAACCGCAAATTAGTAATGACCAAACAACACAGCTATGAAACAAATCTACGAATCCCGGATAACCCGGGCAGGAGCCGGTAGCGCCTTACTGCGCTCCCTTTGGCTGGCTGGAGCAATCATGCTCATCTTTTCGATTGGGTCGTACGGGCAGTTGACGCCCAGGGCCTCGAAAACAGCCCTCACCCAGATTGATGTTCAGATAGCGACCATGAAAGCATCACCCAATGCTGCGGTGGTGAGTGAAGGGGAGCGGCTGAACAGTCTCATCTCAGATCTGCATCCAACTGTTTACATCAACGCCAATGGTTCATCGGCGGCGTATGGCGATGGCGCACCCGTTAAGGTGGAGTGTGATGCAAATGCAGTTGATGCCCTCTACCAGACAACACAGAATGTGTCGGAAGTGGAGCTGATTATTGTACGAATCAAAGAGCAGAACAGCATGCGCTCGCCCATGAACCTGAGCGGGCTGGCAGGTTACGGAAACCTGAAGTATGTATATCTGCTCTGTGAGTATGAGGTATGCCCTGAGTTCAAGCAAAGCCGCACCTGTGTCGAAGACAGGCTGTCGCCCATGTTTCAGGGCAGTGGCAACTATTTAAGACTTTACAAGGTCTCAATACCGAATTAAATCAACAACATAAAAACTTAAGACCATGGAAAATTTTATACAGAAGCTTTTCAGTAAACTGAATGCTGCGGTGGCCGTCATCATGTTGTTGATGTTCACCGGTTTTATTGTCCAAAGTGGCTATTCACAAACTGCATCCGGAGTAAAAGTGCCTTTTACACCGAGAGCCTCTCTTCAACCGCCGTATAATCATTTATACAGCATCAAGGGTGATTTCACCATGATTGGGAATACCAATATGACTTTGGTAACCTATGGTGATGAAATAACCAATGATAAAGATATGAAGTATGTCGATATTGATGGCGATAACTCAACAATCAACTCATCATCGGCAACGCTTCAATTTTCCACTGAAAACGGTGCCTTGCCCGCCTGTTCCAATATTCTCTATGCCGGGCTTTACTGGACAGGCCGGGCGCATGACGGTGGAACCAGCCCCGAAGAATTCACGGTGGTAAGTGCAACGACGAATAACCGTTCTAATGGAAATATTTTTAATGGTTACCAACTGACCATTGCACAAACCGGAACCACACAAAGGGTTGCTACTTATACTTTTACCCCTGCTGGTGGTGATGCTGTGGTATTTACTTTTGCTTCAACAGGTACCACAGTTGACTATGTTACGGTTCAGGTTGGTAGCGGCCCTGCAACTCCAATTACTGCTTATACATCTTCAAGTGGTGGTTTTAATAGCACCAATAGATGGTTGCAGGTAACCTTTACCACGCCGTTTGAAATCAATACGGGAGCTGAGATTATAAATGTTACAGCTTTAAGGAAACGTAGAGAGAGCAACACTCAGAATTCAGATTATTTTTATGCCACAGTTCAAACTCCGGCAAAAGTGCTGAACAAACGGAAGATAAAGTTTAAGCATGCAAGCGCGCCTGCTTATACAACCTATACTGCTGCAACCAATGATATATATTATCCTGCTACAGCGGACGGACAGATGTATTCAGCATACTATGATGTGACTGACTATGTTCAGCAATACGGTGCAGGAGAGTATTTTGCTGCCGATATAGCGTTAAGGGAAGGTAATGGAGGAGGAACCGGCTATTATGGCGGCTGGGGATTGGTGGTAATCTACGAAAACGGGAAAATGAACTGGCGGGATATCGTCGTTTTCGCTGGTCATGCCTATATGGTAGGATCTACTAACGACGCTGCAGAATTATCTGTTTCTGGATTCAATACACCCGCTACCGGAGCTGTTAACATGAAACTGGGAATGATGGCCGGTGAAGGTGACAGAGGAATTTCAGGCGATTATTTCAAAATTCAGAAACTGGCAACAAATGATTGGCAAGCCTTGAACCATGGAGGTAATGATGTAGACAACTTCTTCAAAAGCTCGATTTTTACTGGAGGTAATGCTCGCAATCCAAACCTGTTAAACAATACAGGTATGGATATTTCCATGTTTAATATCACTAATACCGGAAACGGCATTATCGGCAATAGCCAAACCCAGACAAAGTTTGAATATGGTTCAACGCAGGACACCTATATCATCTTCTGTATAGCCATGTCGGTGGATGCCTATCGTCCGGATATTGAAGGTATTAACCATATTACCCATGTGAACGGTAACCCGTATACCTATCCGGGAGGAGGTAATGTAGCACCCGGTGATATTCTTACCTATACGGTGGATATTGCCAATCTGGGAACAGAAAATGTTGTTAACGGAGAACTGGTAATTCCGGTTCCCTATACCACTCAGTTTAACTCTGCTTCATTCGTGAACTACCACCTGTCTGGTTACGGTACACCGGTTTTCGATCCTACAAGAGGTGCAAACGGATCCATTGTCTGGAATCTGGGTACGCTGCCCATAAATCCGCCTGTTGCAGGCACCACACTTGCCACCCTTACCTTTACCCTGAAGGTTACCGAGGATTGTAAAATGCTTGCACTCGCAACAGGCTGCGACTTTTTGGTTTCTGTTGACGGTACCATTAGTGGCAAAGGTGCCGTTTCAAATGTTACTGTATCCGAATCGCTTATTCAGGGTTATCAAGGTGGTCAATGTGAAGATCAGCCCATTGGCGATCCTATTGTGGTTGCTGTTGATGCAGAGGCATATTTTAATCAATATTGCCAGGGAACACCCACAACGCCTACATTTGATTATTGCAACACCGGCGCAACAATTCCGATTGGCGATGTGTCGGGTAATTTCCCTCCGGGAAGCAGATTCTATAGTGATGACTGGAATATCCAGTATAACAGTAATAACCCATTCCCCGCAACACCCGGTACAACTCAATACAGGGCAGTTCCTCCCGGTGTGTCGGCACCGCCTGAACCAGGAGAGTGTTCCTACACATTTATTATTAATGTAACGGTTGTTGATTCTTCACCAGAAGTGGAAGATGTGGAATATTGCCAGGGCGCAACTGCTGTTCCGCTGACGGCTACAAAATCCAACGATGAATACACCTTATTCTTCTATACACAGGCATCAGGAGGCACAGCACAAACAAGCATTACTCCTTCTACTGCTGTAGCTGGTACATTCACCTATTGGGTGGCAGAAGGCTTGTCAGGCCAGTGTATCGGCCCAAGAGTGCCCATCACGGTGACCGTGCATCCCAAACCTGCCTGTTCAATTGATGGTGAGGAAGGCCCGGTATGCCCGCAAACTGAGCTTACCTACACAGCACCGGAAGGTATGTCAACCTATGCCTGGTCAATTACAGGCAACGGCACCATTCAGGGAGCAGCCAACCAACGGACTGTTACCGTTAAAGCCGGCACAGGTTGTGATGAAACATTCAAGCTTACCCTTGTAATTACCGAGGGCGCTCATGGATGTGGTTCGACATGTGAAATGGTGGTGATGGTAGGCGCTGAGGAGAATGTCAGCCTTACAGTACCTGGGAACAATACCATGGAAGGCACCTGTCTGTCACAGGATGATATCAATACAGCATTTACCAGCTGGCTTGCAGTAGCAAAAGCTGAAGGCGGATGTGGAGCCGTTCTTAAAGTATCACCTGAGAATCCGCAGGCACCTGACAGATGCGGTGGTTCAATTGAGGTTACCTGGACCGTTACCAGCGATTGTGAAGATGATGTTGTGAAATCGGCCACCTTTACCGTACCTGCTGCTCCTGCTGTTGTCAGCAACCTGCTTACAAATACAACCTATGAGTCCTGCAAGACTCAGGCAGACGTTGATGCAGCTTATGCAAACTGGCACAGTGCCCTGAGCATAACAGGCGGATGCAATCTGCAAACCGAATTCAATATTCCGGAAAATGCACCGGATCGCTGCGGCGGTTCAGTAACCGTTACATGGAGTGCAACCAGCGACTGCAGTGAGAAGATAGAAGGTTCAGCAACATTTACAGTGCCTTCAGCACCTGCTATTGTCAGCAATCTGCTTACAAATACAACCTATGAGTCCTGCAAGACTCAGGCAGAAGTTGATGCAGCTTATCTTGCCTGGCACAGTGCTCTGAGCATAACAGGCGGATGCAATCTGCAAACCGAATTCAATATTCCGGAAAATGCACCGGATGCTTGCGGCGGTTCAGTAACCGTTACCTGGAGTGCAACCAGCGATTGTAGTGAAACAATAACTGGTTCAGCTACCTTTACCGTACCGGCTCCCGCTCCTCTGGTTCTGAATGCACCCGAACCCTTTGAGGCCGATGCAACTGACTTTGCGGATCAGGCTGCTATTGATGCTGCATTCAACACATGGCTTGGAGGTTTCAGCGTAAGCGGCGGATGTGCTCCTCAGGCAGGTTATGGAACTCCTTCTGCACCTACTCTTTGCGGAGGAACCACTACTGTAACCTATAATGTAAGTGACCTCTGTGAAACAAAATCAATAGATGTTACATTTACGATTAATTCGCCAAATGAACTTGTTATCAATAAACCTGGAGATGCTACAGTTTCATCATGCAGCTATGAAAACCAGGAAGCACTGAACGCTGCATTTAACACATGGCTCGGCGGTTTCAGCGTAACCGGCGGATTTAATCCGCAGGGAAGCTTTGGAGCCGTACAGCCTGTTGCCCCGGTACTTTGCGTAGGCGGTTCGGTTGAAGTAACTTACACGGTTACCGACGAATGCGGAAACGGCTCCGTAACAGCTACATTCACTCTGAATGCACCTGCCGCAGTAGCAGTTGAAGGTCCAGTAAATGTGGATGCTACTTCCTGTGATTATGCAGATCAGGAAGAACTGGACAATGCATTTGAAGCCTGGATTAACGCATTCAAAGTTACTGAACCAGGCTGCGGTGCTACAGCAACAAATCTTTCAGGACTCTCAGCTCCTGAACTTTGCGCTGGAGGCGAAATAGTAATAACCTATATTGCTTCAGACCTCTGTACAGCTGATACCATTGCTCGCACCTTTAAGATCAGCCCTGCCGACTCCGTGAAAGTTGTCGGACCGGGAGATGAAATTGTGTATGCCTGTGATTTTGCCAGCCAGGAGGCACTTGATGCTGCAATTGCTGATTGGAAAGCAGCGTTTAAAGTTGAAAATGATGGTTGCGGACTCATTATGTCGTCAACAGCTATCGAAGGTGATACTTTAACTCTGTGCGGTGGTGGAAAACTTACCATGTTCTTAACAGCCAGAGATAAATGTACCGTAGATGGCGTTCAGGCTTCTTTTACAGTCAACAAACCTACACCGTTGACAGTAAATGTACCTCTCCCGTTTGAGGCTGATGCAACTGAGTATGAGGATCAGGCTGCTATTAATGCTGCATTCAATACATGGCTTGAAGGTTTCAGTGTAAGCGGTGGATGTGCTCCTCAGGCAGGTTATGGAACACCTTCAGCACCTACTCTTTGCGGAGGAACCACTACTGTAACCTATAATGTAAGTGACCTCTGCGAGACCAAAGATATATCATCTACCTTTACGATTAATTCACCCAATAAACTGGTTGTAACCAATCCCGGAAACACGACAGTATCTGCATGCGATTTTGAAAATCAGGAAGCACTGGACGATGCATTTGCAGAATGGCTTGACGGTTTCAGCGTAACCGGAGGATTTGCTCCTGTTTATGAATTTGACAAGGAGGATTATCAGGCTCCCGTACTCTGCACCGATGGTGAAGTTACAGTTGAGTTTACAGTTGAAGATGAATGTACGGAAGAGCCTATTGAGGTTTCAGCTACATTCACTCTGACTGCTCCTGCTGAAATTACCTTTACCGAGCCTTCGGACAGTGGAAATACTTCATGTGATTTTGCTGATCAGGCAGAACTTACCGCTGCAATAGCATCATGGGTTGCCGCCCAGACGGAAGCACTTGAAACAAGCATTGATGGCGGCTGTGAACCTGAGGTTAGCAATAACTTTAATAATGAGATTCATGCCATTACACTTTGTGAAGGCGGTAATGTGGAAGTTACCTGGACAATTAGTGATCTGTGTGAGACCATTACCAGAACATTAACTTTCAGTGTAGCGGCACCCGATGCCATCACCTTTACGGAGCCTTCAGGCAGTGTAAACGAGGCATGTGACTTTGCTGATCAGGCAGAACTTACCGCTGCAATAGCATCATGGGTTGACGCCCAGACAGCAGCACTTGAGGAAAGTATCGATGGCGGCTGTGATCCAAAGGTTAGCAATAACTATGACGAGGAGACCATTACACTTTGTGAAGGTGGTAGTATTGAAGTTACCTGGACAATTAGTGATCTGTGTGAGACCATTACCAGAACATTAACTTTCAGTGTAACGGCATCCGATGCCATCA
This sequence comes from Bacteroidales bacterium Bact_23, assembly GCA_001603685.1. Classification (GTDB taxonomy): domain Bacteria; phylum Bacteroidota; class Bacteroidia; order Bacteroidales; family Lentimicrobiaceae; genus Lentimicrobium. The sequence continues at coordinate 1,378 of LUZO01000433.1, read as the reverse complement.
CCTATACTGATCCTTCAGACAGTGAAAACGAGGCATGTGACTTTGCTGATCAGGCAGAACTTACCTCTGCAATAGCATCATGGGTTGCCGCCCAGACAGCAGCACTTGAAGGAAGTATCGATGGCGGCTGTGATCCTGTGGTTAGCAATAACTTTAATAATGAAATTCATGCCATTGAACTTTGTGAAGGCGGTAGTATTGAAGTTACCTGGACAATCAGCGATCTGTGTGCCAGCATTACCACTTCTGCTGAATTCACAGTTACCAAGCCCGCTCCTCTGGTTCTGAATGCACCCGAACCCTTTGAGGCCGATGCAACTGACTTTGCCGACCAGGGTGAGATTAATGATGCATTTAACGATTGGCTCGAGGAATTCGGAATCGTAAGCGGAGGATGCGGAGTAGAAGGAGGTTTCAACCAGTACACCATTCCTACGCTTTGCGGCGGAACAGCTGAGGTAACCTTTACCGTAGAAGACCTCTGCGAGACCAAATATATATCATCTACCTTTACGATTAATTCACCCAGCAAGCTTGAAATCAGTAAACCTGAAAATGCTACAGTATCTGCCTGTGATTTTGAAGATCAGGAAGCACTGAACGCTGCATTTAACACATGGCTCGGCGGTTTCAGCGTAACCGGCGGATTTAATCCTCAGGGAAGCTTTGGAGCCGTACAGCCTGTTGCCCCGGTACTTTGCGTAGGCGGTTCGGTTGAAGTAACTTACACGGTTACCGACGAATGTCTTGAAGAGCCATACCCGGTAAGTGCAACCTTTACCCTTACCCCGCGCACAGCACCTGTATTTGCACAGATACCTCAGGATGCGTTCTATTCATGTGCCTCAGAGGTTCCTGCTATGGGAGGTCTCAGCTGGAGCAACAATTGCAATGAATCCGGAGTAGTTGCAGGTAGTGAGGCTACAGAAGGTACCGATTGCGATAAGGTGATTACCCGCACCTGGACCGTAACCGATGTTTGCAATAACACCACTACGGCAGTTCAGGTTATCACTGTTAAGGATACAATTCCACCTACAGCCGGTACTCCTGCCGATATCATCGTTCAGGGCTGCAACCAGCCGTTCCCTGAACCGGATATCACTGTAGTACCCAATGTATCGGATAACTGCAGCACACCAACAGTATCCTTCGCTGGAGACAGCAATCCTTCAGTTTCAGGTTGCACTGAAACCATTGTCAGAACCTACAAGGTAACAGATGCCTGCGGCAACTACATCCATGTTTACCAGAATATGGTAAGAACAGTTGATACAATCGGTCCTGTATTTGAAAATGTACCTGCAAATATCACTGTTGCCTGTGCAACCGCAGTTCCTCCAATGGTAAGCCTTATCTTCACCGACAACTGCTCAGA
>LUZO01000432.1 GCA_001603685.1 Bacteroidales bacterium Bact_23 | reverse complement strand
TGCATGAGTTAGTTTAAGCAGGTAGATTCCCGGGGTGAGATTTTTGGGGTTCCATCTGATGGAGTGGATTCCGGGAGTGGTCAGGGCATTCAGCAGGGTTTCCCTTTTGCGGCCTGTAAGGTCGTACACTTCAAGCAGCGCAGCTGCGGCGGTCTCCTGGAAGAATGAGATGACCGATTCAGAAGTTACCGGGTTGGGGGCAACCGTGAGGGTGGCTTTTTCGGCTTTCTGCAGGCTGGTATTTACCCCGATGCGTACCTTAATCTCTACCGGAACATCGAACCGATTGAAGTAATAGTCATCGAGGATGATTGAGGTTTTGTAATCGCCTTCGGCGAGATTGTTCGGGTTAATGGTGATCAGCACCGTATCGAGGCTGTTGTGGTGCAGCACCCCTTCGTGGATATCGGCCGAAAGCCAGGTGGCAGTGTCGGGTATTGAAAGAGAGAAGGTGTTGTAAGCAACATCGGTGGTGAGCAGAAGCTCGGTTATGGAGATGGTTTGGGGGGATGTAGCCATGGAAATCTCTCCGGGTTTGGCAATGACCTGGGGAGGCGTTTTAACCATTTGCAGCGTTTTTAGCAGGTTGAGCCTGCCGCCGCTCACAGTCTTCCCGACCAGAGAGGGGAGGCTGTCAACGGAAGCCAGCAGGTAGCGCTTGAACCTGATTGCCACCATTTCGGGGTTGGTTTTGTACTCCTGAATGGTTGCGGCATCGGCTGCGGCATACATCAGCGCAATGGCGCCCGAAACATGGGGCGAAGACATGGAAGTTCCGGTTTTATAACCATACTGATTGTTACTGCGGCTCGAAAAGATATCGGTTCCGGGGGCGCCCAGGTCGATGCTGTTTGCACCCCAGGCAGCCTGCTGGTACAGTACATCCTTGTTGTTGGTGTTGGTAACCGCTACCAGCGATTCGTTGGTCATGGCGGTGGGAATGTCGCCGTAAATATCCACATCCCAGGCACCGTTTGCGGTGGAAGCCACATTCAGGATCCCAACGGAGCCCAGCGAATCGTACATAGCGCCCCAAAGCGGATAGTTGACAGGGTTGCCGTGGTTTACGCCAAATGAGGAGTTGGTAACCACTACGAAGGCGCCGCCGTTACCATTGGTCTGGTTGTAGATTTTGCGCATGGTAAAGATGTAGGAGTAGGCATTCACCACCACCGCTTCGTTTGTGCTTTCTCCGGCAATGGGCATCAGGTAGGTGTTGTAGGCGACTCCGGTTACCCCTATGTTGTTGTTGCCCTTTGCGGCGGCAATACCGGCCACATGGGTGCCGTGGTCGTTGGGTAAAACATTGCCGTTGTTGCCATAGGCATTCCAGCCGTTGTAGTCGTCGATGTATCCGTTGTCGTCGTCATCAATGCCATTGTTCGGGATTTCCCGTTTGTTTTTCCACAGCCTGAGGTCGTTGTGTGCAAGGTCAACACCGCCGTCAACCATTCCAATGACGATGGTATCTCCAGCCACGGTCATGCCGCTGTTTTCAATTTCCCAGGCATGGGTTGCCCTGATGTCGGAGCCGGCAATGCCGTTCATCTGTCCGATATTCTTCAGCGCCCACTGTGCCGAAAAAGAGGGATCGTTCGGGATGATTTCGCGCAGGGTTACCTTATGGTTGAACTGAGCAAGGTTAACCATCGGGTGGTTGCGGATCTGAGTGAGAAGTTTTTCGCCGTTCACGGCTGATTCGTCAAAAAACAATTGCCAGATGTTCATGCTTTTCGAAAGCAGGTTCTCCGAAATGATTCCGGCTTTTCTGAAATCTTCGGTTAACGCTTTGGGCAGAACCTGGTCGTGGCTGTTTTTCAGTTGTATCAGGATTTCTCCGGGTTCACGGTCGGTATCGGGTATCCGGGCGGATGCAAATCCGGTTATCAGTATCAGGCCAAGCAGTAATAGTAATGTCCTCATTAAAAAGTGGTGTTGTATTCGTTTTTTTAACAAAGATAATTCATTTATGTTTCAGGGAGTGCTTTATCCGGCTTCCGGAGTTGCAGGAATGCTGCCATTGGATGCCGGAATTTGATTTGCCAGTGATTTTCAGTGAATTCAAAAAAAGCTCCTTTTATTTTTTTTCAGATCTTCAGGTTTAAAAATCAGGTTTCATAATCCTGAGAAATTTGTGAAAAAAAGGGAGCCTGCAAAAGTTTGCAAGCCCCCGTACTACCCCTAAGTTTCCCTTAATACAAGGTGCTGAGTTGATTATCTTGTCAAAAAAATAATCGGTTGAGGTGTTTTGTTCTTTTCGTTAATTTCTTTCCGTTACAGTGTTTTTACAAACTTCCCGTTTCTGATCATTTCGCCGTTGCCGGTTTTGACCATATATACTCCGCTGACCAGGTTGTCAACCGCAACCGGGGTGGAGTGCGAAGCAAAGGTTTCCTGCTGCAGTACCAGTTGGCCGGCCAGGTTGAAAATCTGAATGTTAACCATATCATTGCCGAATTCTGCAAGGTTAATGCTGATGTTTTCGGATGCCGGATTCGGGTAAATATGCAGGGCAGATTCGCTTTCCGGCCTTTTTGAGTCGATCAGGGTAACGGTAAAGCTCTTCTCGTTGCTGCATCCCGATTCATTTTCAGCCGTAATGGTCAGGTTGTTGGGTCCCGGATTCAGGTCTTCGGCCCGGATGACGATGATTCCGCCCTGCGAGCCGGTGGGCAGCAGCTTATAGCCTGCCGTGCTGTTGACGGGCATCGAAATCTCCAGTACTTCGCCGGCGTAAAGGGTGGTGTCCCGGAGTTCGGGAATTTCAGGCCTGTCGTTCAGCATTAGAAGCATCTCCTTTTTTACCGGTTCGCAGAAGCTGCTGGTGAATACTTCAACTTCCAGTTCAACATATCCGCGGGCAAGGTCTTCTTCCGAAGGCTGATAAACCGCTTCCTCTCCCATAATCTGCGAAAAGCTGCCGCTTCCTTTGCCATTCCATGAGATGGATGAAAAGTTGAAAACCAGCGCGTTAACAGTTATGTTCTCCTCCGGGCAGGCAGTCAGATCATCGGTAATAATAAAGGGAATTTCGTTTTCGGGCAGGTAAATGTTGTCGATCCAGGCAGCGTCGTCGCCTGCGGTATTGCCTGAATAATTGGAGTAAACCCACTCAATCAGGTGTTCGCCCGGATCAACGGCGAACTGCTCTTCCGACCAGTCAAGCATGCCGCTCCATTCGGCAACCGTCAGGCCGTCAATCCGTAGCTGCAGTTTTCCGGCGCTATTTTCAGCGGCTATCTTCAGGTTAAAGCCCAGGACATCGCATGCAGGGGTGTGGCAGGAGTAGGCGAGAACGCTTTCACCGTAGCCGTTTGTCAGGCCTGAGCGGATGGAGTATTTGCCCTCGAAGGCGATGTTGCCGTCGATGATCCAGGGGTTATCGGTATTGTTCAGCCAACTGCTGCGGGGAAATCCCTGCTTTTCGAAGTCCTCGTCGGGCGCTGCAATGGTGGTGAAGGCGAAAATTTCGCTTTCCGTGCTTCCGAACCTGTTGTGTGATACGACTTTCCAGAGGTATTCGGTGCCGTATCGCAGCGGCGCGGTAAGGTGAAGGCTGTTTTCAAAGGTAATTGCCGGAGCGGTATTCCATGTCTGGGTTCCCTTTTCGGTAATAAAAACCTCGTAAAATTCAGGGGTTGTACCGGCTTCGGTATCCCACGACAGGAGGGCATAGGCTGAGTTTCTGCCGGTATGGTTTCCGGGGGTGGGATTAACGGCAACAGCAGGCAGGCTGGTGATTTCAATCTCAGCGGTGTAGGGGATGTGGTTGTAAGCGCTGACGGTTAAGGTAAGCGCACCGGTTGCGGGCAATTCCGTCAGGCTGATGACTGCCATGCCATCCTCAGCTCTGGCAGCACCAAGCAGTTTTCCCTTGTGCGTGATGCTGGCCAGAGCTTCAGATTCCGGTAATTTAACCACAAACTCCCGCGCATCACGACCGATGACCGATGCATGATGAGCGCGAATCTCCTTCGGAGCGGCGGTACGCACCATCACCGAAGGGTCACCAAAAATGGTCCAGGTGTCGGTTACCCGGTATCCTCCCAAACCATACTTATCATTCATTCTCATACACCCGCTCATCGAGATTCCGCCGAAGGTGCGGGTGGTAACATTTGTTTTTCTTCGTGCCAGAATCAGGGCGATCTCATCCTGCGCCTCCATCGGCGGGTACCAGCTCTGGACACCGGTGGAAGCCATTACGGCAACTGCGCCGGTGGGGATGCCATCCTTTTCAGCCCTAAGAAATGCTTCGGCCAGGCAGGTGGTGGTGGAAAAGTCGCCATTGCTGCAGCCGGCTGACCAGATAAAGGGGTGGGCTTCGGTGTTGCCGAGTTTTGCCGCGTCGGTGGCCAAAAAGCCGCTGGTGTTCCATGAACGGGGCGAACCGTGTCCGATGTACATGATGGCGCCCTGTCCCTGCTCAATCGCGGCGGCTACTTCCTTTGCTTCGGGATTTCCGCTGCGGTCGCTGCCACCCTGGCTGCCATCGTAAAGCTCGGTAACCTTATTATAATTATAGCCAAGCAGCTGATTGCCAATGATGCGGATGTGTTCCCAATCCATTTCACCGTCATCGCCCGGTCCTTCTTCGCCGGCAATTCCCAGAAAGCGGGAATAGGCGGAGTTGCCCTTTCCTTCTTTCTCATATGCGATGCTGCGCGAAACCATGATCTGCAGTTGCCCGCGGGTTTCTGCCGGGAAACGGCCGGTGATGATTTCCGGATAGTGGTCGTCGCCGGCAATGTAGCCGTACATATTGTCGCTTGCACCCTTTTCGGCCAAAAGCGTGGGTACCTGAGCGGCATCGCCGGCCAGCAGCAGGTAGGTCAGTCCTTTGGAGTAGTAATAACCGGCTACATACTGTTTCAGCTCTTCCGCTGTATTGAAACCTGCCACATCCAGCAGATCGCACTCAATTCCCAGGGCGGCTTTCCATTCGGCAAAAGGCTTCAGAACATCCATAAAACCGGCAGGTGCCACAATCAGCAAGCGGCCGCTTTCCTCAACGGGAGTGTAACGGCTGCTGACGCCTTCATTTACGAAATGGGAAGTTGTCAGCGAGCGCATTCCGTTCAGGGTTCCGGAATAAGGGCTGTGAATGGTAAGTTCGTTGATGCCGGGCTCATTTAGCGGAATAACTTCGAAATCGATGCTGTGATAAACCCTCAGGATTCCGGTCACCGGATTGTACTGCAGCGGGAAAAGCTGAACCGCCATGCCGCGGGTGTCGCACCAGATGTAGGGGCGGCCTGCATCGGCAAGAATTCCGGGGAAAAAGCCGTCGGTGCCGTAGATGGATTTGTTGGTTTTGGCGTATTGTCCATTTTCCTCAGGACTAAGGCCCGGGTCACCGTTCGATGCGCTGATGCGGTAATTGCTGTACTCGGTGTAATTTGATCGGAGGACATTCAGCGCGATATTTCCCCTTTCGGGCAGGCGAAGGCTGATGGTGAGGTGCTGCATATCCGGCTTTCCGGCTTCGGTTTCGTTTACTCCATCGAAAAACAAGGTTTTGCCGCTGAATTCACCGGCTACGGTGCTTCCCGAACGGAAAAAGCCGGGCAGGCTGACGCTGACGGCGGTTCCGCCGTTGGCCAGGGGACTTACTTTTACTTCTGAGGCTGCCGGATTTGCAGAGGTTATGGAAACCCACTCCTGCGAAAAGGAGAGCTGCGTAATCTGCAGAATGCTCAGTAAAAATGTAAGGCCCTTTTTCATGGTATGATGGTGTTTTGTTGCCTCCGCTTCCGGAGTCCACACCCATAGGCAAGGGCTGTTCCATATTGCCGGAAATATTTTTCCGGAATCGAATCAG
>LUZO01000431.1 GCA_001603685.1 Bacteroidales bacterium Bact_23 | reverse complement strand
TGATCTGTGTCATCGGTGTTCCATCCTTTTTATAGAACACGGATAACACGGATTTAACTGATTTCCACTGATTTAATCCGTAATCATCCGTCTGATCTGTGTCATCGGTGTTCCATCCTTTTACGGCACACGGATAACGCGGATTTAACTGATTTCCACTGATTTTATCCGTAATCACCCGTCTGATCCGTGTCATCAGTGTTCCATCCTTTTACGGCACACGGATAACGCGGATTGTTTTCTATCTTTATTGAGGTTGCGTATGCCAGGTTTATATCTTTTGAGTTTTAATCAGATTTTAAAAAAAGCACCCCGGAGACATTGCTGTTCCGGGGCGGTTGATGATATAGTGTATGAAAAGAATAAGCAGTTATGCGTATCTGTTCACCTGTTTGATGAGATGATCCTTGGGTTTTAGTCCTACAATCCGATCTACCTCTTTTCCATCCTTAAAAAGTATCAGTGTAGGAATTCCCCTGATGCTGTATTTTTGCGAAACTGCCTGATAGTGATCCACATTCAGCTTTCCTATGGTAGCCTTGAAATTCTCGTCGTCGGCCAGTTCGTTGAGTACCGGGCCCATTACCTTGCAGGGCATGCACCATTCGGCCCAGAAATCGACCATAACAAGGCCTTTTTTAATCTGATTATGAAAATTCTCTGCAGTGAGGGTGACGATCTTTTCACTCTGTTCCACGGCCGACATGTTTTTCATCTTTCTGAACGAATAGATCATATAGACGATAAACAGCGTAAGTACGGCGATGGCGATAATGAGTCCGGTTGACATATCAGTTGGTTAAGGTTTCCTGTAATCGTTTTGATTTCATCTGGTGGATATGGTGTGCCGCTGCCAGCGCCGCTACGGTACCGTCGCCCACAGCGGTGGTTACCTGGCGGTAGCGTTTGGCGGTGGAATCGCCGGCTGCAAAAACACCGGGAACGCTGGTGGCCATATCGTTGTTTACCACAATCTCATTCCACTGGTTCAGTTCCACCTTGCCCTTAACAAACTCGGTATTGGGTACATATCCAATAAATATAAACACACCATCGGTACGGAAGTTTTCCACTACACCGGTTTTCAGGTTTTTGATATCCACGCTTTCCAGTTTCTCGTTTCCGTGGAAAGCGGTAATCACCGATTCCATGATGAAATTGATTTTGGGATTGGCTTTTGCCTCTTCCACGGCATATTCAAACGCCTGGAAATGGTCGAACTGATGTACGATGGTTACTTTCGAAGCGTATTTGGTAAGCGAAACCGCCTCTTCGAGCGCTGAGTTACCGCCTCCCACCACCACAATTTCCTTATCGGTGAAGAAGTCGCCGTCGCAGGTAGCGCAGTAGGAGATTCCCTGCCCCTTGAAGGTATCTTCGCCGGGGACATTCAGGGTGCGTGAACGGCCGCCGGGAGTCAGGATAATGGCATTGGCGGTATAGGTTGAACCGTCTTCAAGGGTTACCGATTTTACATCGCCTTCGGCCTGAACATCGGTTACCTTTAAATTGCTTTTTATGGTGCAGCCAAAGCTTTTGGCCTGTTTTTTCATAATGTTCGACAACTGGTAGCCCGAGATGCTCTCTACGCCGGGGTAGTTGGCGATTTCGTGGGTGAGTACCATTTGTCCGCCGAATACGCCGTCGCTGATAACGAGTGTGCGCAGGCGGGCGCGTGAGAGATAGATGCCGGCAGTCATTCCGGCAGGGCCGCCGCCTATTACAATGGCATCAAAGTGCATATTTTCGTTCATTGTGCAGTGCCGCAGAGTGAAACAGGGCTGCGGCCTCCCTTCTGGTTTATGAAATCCGTAAAATCAGTTTTTGCAAAAAGGAGCGGTTTCAGGGCATACTCAGCACCGAAACCACTCCCCGTTCATCACATAACTAATCAACAGTGAATTATTTGGCAGCATCTACAGTGGCGGGGCTGAACTCCTTGTCGAGAATTGCCCTTACCTGGCTCATGCTCTGGATGCTTGAAGTGGCTTTTACCAGTTTGCCGTTTTTGTAGTACATGGTAAAGGGAATGCCCATAAATCCGCGTACTTCGGGAACATCACGGATTACATAAGCCTCGGGATTGTCGAATTCCATATCGGCAAACTTTACATGTTTGTACTCATCCTCAAGGTCTTCCATAATTCCGTAAACCGGAATGCACATGGGACCCATACGGCCGCAGCAAATCATTACATTTTCGTGTTCGTTGATGAGTTTCTGGTGCTCATCGGCAGTCATTACATGGTGAAGGTTGGTGTAAAGCATGGTTATTTAGTTTTTTGGTTTTTAATCAGGTTTTGGATTTTAACTGGGTTTGTCCGTTAGTCAAGAATCTTGATTTCATAGGTTAAGGGCATTGCCTTGCGGTAAACCGCCGAAACACCGCAATAGCGCTCCTGTGAAAGGTCGATGGCTTTGCGCAGTTTTTCCTCGTCCAGGTTGTCACCCGAAAATTCATAGATCAGGTGCATGCTGCTGTAGTGTTTCGGATGCTCTTCGGTCATCTCGGCCTCAATGCGGATGTTGAAGGTTTTCGGCTCAACACGCATTTTTTTCAGAATGGAGACCACATCCATTCCTGTGCAGCCTGCCAGCGATGCGAGCATCAGCTCCTTGGGCCTGGGGCCGGCATCGTGTCCGCCAACTTCGTCGCGGGCATCCATTATAACATGGTGGCCGCTTACCAGGGCATCAAACTGCATATCTCCGTTCCATGAAGTATTTAAAGTCTGTTTCATAATTTTCTGTTTTTTTGATGCGACAAAATTATGACGGACTTTTTTCACCGGCAAGCAAATGCACGACCAGGGGCACAAGCCCAAAGTTGAGTTTGCTTAAGTTTTTTATTGAGATAGATCAGGAAGGAAGAATAAAGGAAAAAGAACAAAGGAAAAAGTACAAAGGAAAAAGAACAAAGGAAAAAGAACAAAGGAAAAAGTAAGAAGTACTCCGCTGCTTTGGAGTGAAAAATGTATTGGAGTGGAGATTCCGTTTCTTTTACCCGATTTTTACCGAGGTCATGCTGATGGAGCCCATAATGGTTTTGGCGTTGAAGAATGTAGCTTCTTCGTTTTTGTTTTGCAGGGCAAGGGTATAGATCAGCGGAATGAAGTGTTCGGGGGTGGGGATGGCCATGTTGAAGGCGCCGCCGGCCTGTTTGTAGTTCATAAGTGCCTGGTGGTTTCCCTCTTTTATCCGGTTGCGTATCTGAGAATCGGCTTCCATGGCCCAGTCGAAGCCGGTTTCGGGCATACGCCAGTTGATGGTGCGCAGGTTGTGCACCAGGTTGCCGCTGCCGATAATCAGTACGCCTTTCCTGCGGAGCCGGGCAAGCTGCCGCGCCATTTCATAGTGCTGCTGAGGCGATTTTGTGTAGTCAAGGCTTAGCTGTACCACCGGAATCCGGGCATCGGGATAGAGGTGTTTGATAACGCTCCATGCGCCGTGGTCGAGGCCCCAGCTGCTGTCGAGCCCGACTTCGGTATCGCTTATCAACTGCCTGGTTTCATTGGCCAGTGCGGGACTGCCCGGTGCGGGATACTGCACTTCGTAAAGCTCCTGCGGAAATCCGCCGAAGTCGTGAATGGTGCGCGGCTTCTCAGCGGCGGTAACAAAGGTGCCGCGCGTTTCCCAGTGTGCCGAGATGCAGAGAATGGCACGGGGAGTGGGCAGGCTCTTTCCAACCTGCTGCCATCCCCGTGAAAACTCATTCAGCTCGATGGCATTCATCGGGCTGCCGTGGCCGATAAAGAGCACCGGCATGGTTTCCTGATTTTCAGGGCCTTTGAAGAGTTGATTTAGTGCATCCGGTTTCATAGCATATGCGGTTACTGGCAGTGCCATTGCCGATAGGAGAAATTTTCTTCTGTTCACGGTTTTATTGTTTATCCGGCCATGGGAACTTCCATCAGCAGCAGCCGGGCGCCTTCGGAAGTTGCCGTAATGCTGATTTCACCGGTGTTCCACAGCCCCAGCCCGTCGCGGGGGTTGAGTGCGGTGCCGTCAATGGTAAAATCGCCATCCAGTACAAAGGCATAAACGCCGTTTTCCTTCTTTTTCAGCGAATATGAGGTTGTGAAATCCTTATCGAATTTTCCCAGATGGAACCATGCATCCTGGTGTATCCACACCCCTTCATCTTCAGGGTTTGGCGATACCACCTGCAACAGGCTGTTCCGCATGGCGGCTTCGTCAATCCGGATCTGGTCGTAACGCGGGCTTACATTCCGTTTGTTTGGGAACACCCAGATCTGAAGAAATTTTACCGGCCGGTCGTTGTTTTTGTTGTATTCGCTGTGGGTAATGCCGGTTCCGGCGCTCATCACCTGTATCTCGCCGCTGGTGATTACCGAAGTGTTGCCCATGCTGTCGCGGTGCTCCAGATCGCCTTCAAGCGGAATGGAGATGATCTCCATATTGTCGTGGGGATGGGTTCCGAAGCCTTCGCCGGCTTCCACAAAATCATCGTTGAGTACCCGCAGCAGCCCGAAACTCATCCTTTCGGGGTTGTAGTAACCGGCAAAGCTGAAGGTATGGCGGCTAACCAGCCAGCCGTGATCGGCATGACCACGACCGGAGGCTTTATGCAGCACTTTATTAGTCATAATGTTTCCTTTCAGGAAAGTAGGTTGTCAGATTAATATATAAAAGGTGTGAAATTGAGGCATTAAGCCTGTTTCTGAAGTTCCACTTCGGCAGTCAGCTTAATTTCGTCGCCAACCAGTACGCCACCTGCTTCGAGGGCGGCATTCCAGTTCAGGCCCCACTCCTTGCGGTTGATTTTTCCTTCAAGGCTGAAACCGGCTTTCTTTTGCCCCCAGGGGTCGGTAACCAGTCCGCCGAATTCCACATTCAGTTTCACCTCTTTCGAAATGCCTTTGATGGTAAGGTCGCCGGTAAGCTTAAACTCATCGTCATCGGTTTTTTCCATCTTCTTCGATTTGAAAGTCATGGTTTTGAAATTCTCCACATCAAAGAAATCGGCGCTTCTGAGGTGATTGTCGCGGTCGTTGTTTCCGGTGTTGATGGATGAGGGGTCGATGTTTACCGTGATATCGGCATTGGTGAAGTCGTCGCCATCGGTGGTTACTGAAATATCAAAAGTTTTGAAATCACCTTTTACATTGGTGATCATAAGATGTTTTACCCTGAAATTAATTTCTGAATGTGCGGGGTCGAAAACCCATTTTGTTGTTGCCATATTTCAATAGTTTTTAGTTGATTAATGATGGCACAAAATTAGGCTCATCTGCCGCCGGCAGGGTAACACTTTCAGGAAGAGGTGTGGTACTTTCAGGAAATAAGCGCAAACGACTGTTCGCGGAACTCAGTGGGAGTGACACCGGTGCGCTTCTTGAAGACCCGCGTGAAGTAGGACTTTTCGTTAAATCCCAGCTCAAAACCAATTTCCGAAACCGATTTTTCGGAGTTCAGCAGCAATCGTCTTGCTTCTATCAGTTTCCGGGTTTCTATGATTTCGGTGGCGGTTTTCCCGAACGATGCCTGGGTAATCAGGTTGAGGTTGCGGGCCGTCATATTCAGCTTTTCGGCGTAAAAGGCGGCGCCTTCGGGGCGGTGGAAGTTGTTCTCCAGAATCTTCAGAAAGTTATTGAAGGTGATCAGCCGCGGATTTGCCACTCCGCTATCGTTGAGGTATTCGGTGCGGGCATCCTTTTCGAGTTTCGCCAGAATGGCACTCAGCAGGTGACGGAGCACCTGATAGTCCGGCTCGGCCTCCATGCTCTCCTTAAGCATAATCTCGCTCAATGAATGCAGGGTGGTGCTGCAGTAATCGTGGCTGAGCGGATAGAGCATCTTTTCGCTGAAACCGGAGTAGAAGTTGAAACGGCTCTGCGGGATGAAATCGCTGCGGTAGCGGATAAGCCACCCCCTGGTTTGCTGGTCGGGAATTAAAGAGTGCACCTTGCCCTGAGCAACATAGACAATTACCGGAGCCTCCAGCACTTCCGACTGAAAATCAACCGAATGTTCCGGTTTTCCATGGGTAATGATCCACAGCTCTTCGTGGTCGTGGCGGTGCGACTCTTTGGGGTTCAGCATCAGCGGATCCGGGAAATCGCTTTCAAGGGGTGTTATGCTCAGAGGTAGCTCCATTAAGATTTTATCGTGTTTAACGAATTGTATTTTCAATCGGCATTACCTACATCAACCAAAATAACTGCTAAAGGTTGAAATGCTGAGAAGGATATTCCCAATGAAAGGTAAGTTTTATTGGTGGTTTTTTATGCTCCCGGGCTTGGCGTTCGGCCAACTTTTAGAGGAAATGTAAACCCGAAGATATAATTTTATTTTACATTCAATGCTCAACTCGGAGCATTTTACTTGGCTGATGCAGAACCGAGTGTTATCACTTCGCCCTTTTCTTGACATTAAACATCTTTTTTATCTAATAACCAATTAACAATATTTATATGTTCAATGCCTTCAATTTCAGAACTTATCAGGTCGGTCGAGATAATGTATTTTGGATAATTATCGTCAATTGTTTTCAATGGTCGGATTTCCCGTTCTGCCGTTTTTGGATCAGACATCGACCAGGTTACTTGATAG
>LUZO01000430.1 GCA_001603685.1 Bacteroidales bacterium Bact_23 | reverse complement strand
GTATAATCCGCCGGGGCTATTTATTATTATCTTGATTTACAATTTTTTAGACAAACAGAAGCCGGAGTCCCGCCCCCGGCTTCTGTTTGAATTTTAACTTTTTTTTAGAATTAGAAACTGATGTCAATTCCGATTGCACCGGTGAGTGTGGTGCGATTGTAGGTTTCGGTATATGCCGGATAGGGCAGCGCTGCGGGGAACTCCCTTGAAGCCTCTTCATAGAAGGTATTCATCACTCCAAAGTTAAGTCCTATATTTGAGGTTATCGCATAACGGAAACCTGCAGCAATGCTGTTGGTTGAAAGGCTGTGGCTCAGGTCGGTCTGATAGATTTCCTTCACTCCGGTTTGTGTGCGGAGATATCCGGCGCTTACCAGGAACTTATCGCTGACGGCATATTCAATACCGAAGCCGGCTTCCCAGAAATTGTTATCCATTACGGCATCGTTCTTCACATATTTATTATCGAGCATTTTGCCGTATTCGGCGCCCTTATCGAAGTAATAGTGCAGTGCAGCGCTTACATTCAGCTTTTGGGTTACATCGAATGATGCACCGGCAGCTACCAGCGAAGGCATATCGCTGGGAACCTTTGCTTTGTCGGGGAACATACCCACATCGTCGATCTTTGTGCTGTTAACCACCTTAACGCTGGCTTTGTGTTCGTACCTCAGTCCTACATTCAGGCGGCTGAGTTTCAGATTCACTCCCACAATCGGGACGATGCCCCAACCGGTTTGGTCTGCGTCAACTTCCTTATTGGCGGTGTTTCTGGCATTTCCGGCCATTTGCTGCGACTGAGCCTCATAACCTGCGGAAGCGCCAATGAGGAAACCCTGCGCCTGAGCAATATTCATGGTTGAGGGGTCGCCGCCAAGACCTGTGATGGTAGCTACCAGCAGATCAACCTGCTGCTGGGGAATTCCGGCCATAGCGCCCGATGTAACGGGAACAGTGCCGCCACCGCCGTCAATCACCGGCTGAAGCGCTCCGCCAAAAGCGGCAAGATTCATGGATGCTTCCTTCAGATATCCCGACAAATCGGTGAAGAACTTAGGAGCACTTACCATATCGCCATTGTATCCCAGAGCCGGAAAAGTCGGATTGATCATAATGTCTTTAAGGTATCCGTTGTAGCTGTTGTTAAACATCACATACCTGAGGCCGAGGCTCACCGAAAGCACATCGTTAATCGCGTATGCAAATCCTCCCTGAATACCGTAGAATACCGATTTACCTTCAAATTCGGTGTCGAAGCTGTATTTGGTGGTGGGAATTTTTCCGTTGGTCAAAGCTGCAGGAATTCCGGCAACCTGCATTTCGAACGAGGGCAGTCCATCTTCGAACAAAGCGCTACCGCCGCCTCCAATCGGGTTGAATCCCAGAGAAAATGCCATTCTGCCGGTTTTGTAGGCAGCATAAAGCGAAGGGAATACAGGTGCTACAACCTTGCCTTCAAATTCGTCGCGGTTAAGATTCGGAAAGGTGGTGGTGATGGTACGCTTCTGAGTGATAAACTGATTATTCAGCGAGAAGTGAAATCCGTCGTTGAGCTTCACAAGGGCAGCCGGATTGTAATAAACGGCATCAAGCCCCAGCGATGCATTCCTGGCCGGCATACGGATGAATGATGCACTCTGATTGGTGTTGTGTACAATTCCCCCTGCAAATACAGCAAAGGCGATTACACTGAATGATAAAACAAGTAATGTTTTTTTCATGTGGTTTGTGTTTGGTTTGTATTGCTAAAATATTGCAAATTCCACATATAACAAAAAGGTTTGTCAAATTGTTGTGAAACTCGTCAGGCAGGAGCCGGTTTTAAAACCAGAAAGCAGGCCTTTTGCCCGTTATTCCCTATCGCGGGCGTTTAGTCGGCTGCCTTAAAT
>LUZO01000429.1 GCA_001603685.1 Bacteroidales bacterium Bact_23 | reverse complement strand
CCGGAGGAGCCGGATTTATCGGGTCGCATGTTGTAAGGCATTTTGTCAAAAAATACCCCAACTACAAAATTGTAAATCTTGATAAACTGACTTATGCCGGCAATCTTGCCAACCTGGATGATATCAAAGAGCATTCCAATTATATTTTCGAAAAAGCCGATATTACGGATGAGCGCCGCATTCAGGAGCTGTTCTCGACTTATCGCTTTGATGGCGTGATACATCTGGCTGCCGAATCTCACGTCGATCGGTCTATTTCCAATCCCATGGAATTTATTCTAACCAATATTGTAGGAACCGTAAACCTGCTGAATGCCGCCCGTTCTTCCTGGGGCAACGATACCGTAGGAAAGCGTTTCTATCATATCTCCACCGATGAGGTATATGGTTCTCTTGGCGATGAAGGTAAGTTCCTGGAAACCACCCCTTACGATCCCCGTAGCCCCTACTCGGCAAGTAAAGCTTCGAGCGATCACCTGGTAAGAGCTTATTTCCATACCTTCGGTATGCCGGTTGTACTCTCGAATTGCTCAAATAACTATGGCCCTTATCAGTTTCCTGAAAAATTAATTCCGCTGTTCATCCATAACATTCGCAACAACAAACCGCTGCCGGTTTACGGAAAAGGCGAGAATGTACGCGATTGGCTGTATGTGGAAGATCATGCCATTGCCATTGATATGATTTTTCATCAGGGGAGAATAGGAGAAACCTATAATATCGGCGGTGATAATGAATGGCAAAACATTCAATTAATCAGAGAGTTGTGTAAAATTATGGACCGCAAGCTTGGCCGTTCTCCCGGCGATTCCGAAAAACTGATCACCTTTGTAAAAGATAGGGCAGGCCACGACCTGCGCTATGCAATTGATGCCACTAAAATCAAGGAAGAATTAGGATGGGCTCCCTCAATTAAGTTTACCGAAGGGTTCGAGGCAACTGTTGACTGGTATCTTCAGAACGAGGAGTGGCTGAATAATGTAACATCAGGCGATTACCAGAAGTATTACGAAGAGCAGTACGGCAGCAGGGGATAGGTTGTGGTTGGCAATCGTATTTAGCTTCAGATTTTAGCGGACCTCCTACCTCTGACTTCATAACCAATGCAAACGATAAGGCCGTCCCTCCGGGACTTAGGGGTTTTTGTTATTGCGTGATACTACCATAATGTCGTCCTTCCGGGACTTTTATTATAGCTTGGGGCGTCAGAAAATCAAGCTCCGTAGGAGCGACATTATCGTCTGAAAGGCAAATTGAGTATTTGACTCTAAAGCAGAGTATTACAAACCTCAACAGATCCCTCCTTCGTCGGGATGACGTGGTAATTGGGCGATAATAAAGCAAAATTACGAAGGCTGAAGAACCGCCTTCGTAATTTTCTATGTCTTTCTTTCTGGCTTTGACAACCTGGTCTTTGACAAATTTACAACATGTTTAAGTTCAGGAACTGTTTTAAGCAATTATGGGGG
>LUZO01000428.1 GCA_001603685.1 Bacteroidales bacterium Bact_23 | reverse complement strand
ATATTACTGATTATGAGCGAATTAAATCAAGCGTCAGCAACGGTTGGCAATGGCAACGGAAACGGGAATGGCAATGGAATTTATACTGCTGAAAACATACAGGTTCTTGAAGGTCTTGAAGCAGTACGCAAACGCCCGGCGATGTACATCGGCGACATCGGTTCAAGGGGGCTTCATCATCTTGTTTACGAAGTAATCGACAACTCCATAGATGAGGCGCTCGCCGGATTCTGTGACACGATAGAGGTGGTTATCCACCCTGATAATTCAGTGTCGGTATCCGACAATGGCCGAGGTATTCCCACCGATATGCACGAGAAAGAGAAACGCTCGGCACTCGAGGTGGTTATGACGGTGCTGCATGCCGGCGGTAAATTCGACAAGGGTTCATACAAGGTCTCCGGCGGATTGCACGGAGTGGGGGTCTCATGCGTGAACGCCCTCTCATCCATGCTGAAAGCCACCGTTTACCGCGAAGGCAACATTTACGAGCAGGAGTACTCAATCGGCAAGCCGCTCTATCCCGTAAGGGTGGTAGGCTCTACCGACAGAACAGGTACCACCGTTCATTTCAGGCCCGACAATACCATATTCTCCAGTGTTGTTTACGATATGGACATCCTTAGCTCACGACTGCGTGAACTGGCTTTTCTGAACAAGGGAATCAGGCTCTCCATTACCGATGAGCGCGAAAAGGACGAGAACGGCGAATTTCTTCGCAATTCATTCTATTCCGAGAACGGACTGCTCGATTTCATCGAATATCTGGATGGCATGCGCGAAAAGCTGATGCCGGAGCCCATTTACATCGAAGGTTCGAAGAATGATATCCCGGTTGAGATTTCGATGCAGTACAACACCTCCTTCAGCGAGAATATCCACTCATATGTGAACAACATCAACACCCACGAAGGAGGGACACACCTTGCAGGTTTCCGCAGGGGGCTTACCCGTACGCTGAAGGCTTATGCCGATAAGTCGGGAATGCTTTCGAAACTGAAATTCGACATCAACGGCGACGACTTCCGCGAAGGGCTTACCGCCATCATCTCGGTAAAGGTTCAGGAGCCGCAGTTCGAGGGGCAGACAAAAACCAAGCTGGGCAACAGCGAAGTGATGGGTTCGGTGGATGCGCTGGTTTCGGAACTGCTTGCCTATTACCTTGAGGAGCATCCGAAAGAGGCGCGCACCATTGTGAATAAGGTGATTCTGGCTGCCACCGCCCGCCATGCCGCACGCAAGGCAAGGGAGCTGGTTCAGCGTAAGAATGTGCTTTCTGGCTCAGGCCTGCCGGGCAAGCTCGCCGACTGCAGCGAACGCGATCCGGAGCTTTGCGAGCTCTATCTGGTGGAGGGAGATTCCGCAGGCGGAACAGCCAAACAGGGCCGCGACCGCCGCTTCCAGGCCATCCTGCCGCTCAGGGGTAAAATCCTGAATGTGGAGAAAGCTATGCAGCACAAAATTTTCGACAGCGAAGAGATCAAGAATATCTATACCGCTCTTGGCGTTTCAGTTGGTGTGGAGGACGACAGCAAGGCGCTCAACCTCTCGAAGCTGCGCTATCACAAAGTCGTAATTATGACCGATGCCGATGTGGACGGAAGCCACATTGCCACCCTGATTCTGACCTTCTTCTTCCGTTACATGAAAGAGCTGATCGAGAACGGCTATGTTTACATCGCCACTCCGCCGCTCTATCTGGTGAAAAAGGGCAATAACGAGCGTTACTGCTGGTCGGAAGAGGAACGGGAGGCAACCGTTGCCGAATTTACCGGAAACGGCAAGGAGAGCAGCGTTCATGTGCAGCGCTACAAAGGTCTTGGAGAGATGAACGCCGAGCAGTTGTGGAATACCACCATGAATCCCGAGTTCCGTACCCTTCGACAGGTAACCATCGAAAACGGCACCGAAGCTGACCGCATCTTCTCCATGCTGATGGGTGATGAAGTGCCCCCGCGCCGCGAGTTTATAGAGAAAAACGCCAGGTACGCAAGGATTGATGCGTAGGCCGGGTGACGGAGGTCGGAGGTCAGAAGTAGGAGGTAAGACAGATTTCTCGCTTCGCTCGAAATGACACGCAATTGTTTTTTTAATGGGGAAGCGCTTTGAGCGGCTGGTTGCACCGCCGTT
>LUZO01000427.1 GCA_001603685.1 Bacteroidales bacterium Bact_23 | reverse complement strand
TATTTAGTCTTAATTAAATTATATTTAATTGATTTACTGATATTTAATACGCTATATCGTAATTTAGAACAAAACTTCTGGGAATTTATTTTAATTTTGCACGCTGAAAAGAAACAGGCAAAGGGGGAATTCCTTTTTAATTGTCTAAAACATCTTAAACCTCATTTTTTTAGTTTCTAAAAAATATAGATTTAGCAAAATGCGCTCAAAGCTTTTACTACTCGTATCACTGATTATACTTGCATTTGGTGTTAATGCTCAGAATTTAAATGAAGAAGAGAAAGCTTTCTCTTTCGGCGCATCCTATACCGGCGATTTTCTTTCAAACTTTTCAGGCGGAATAAAAAAGGGAACTGCTTATCTTGGGCTGGCCGGCATCAACCTTTCTCTGAACACCGAAAGTGCCCGGATGTGGAAAGGCGGTACATTTCATCTGAACATCAGCAATACCCACGGGCAATCACCATCCGAAGTACTGATCGGCGATATTCAGGTGGCATCGAACATCGAAGCAGGGAAACATACCTTTCTCGAAGAATTATGGTATAAACAGGTAATCAATAATTTTGAATTTACCATAGGGCTTCAGGATCTTAATCTGGAACTGGCCACCGTAGAATGTGGTGATTTTTATCTGAACAGTTCGTTTGGTATTTTGCCCATAATCTCGCTCAACCTGCATGCGCCCATTTTCCCGCTAACGGCACCCGGAATTACCACAAAATGGAATATCAACGATAAAATGTCCTGGCTGAATGCCATCTACGACGGATCCCCGACCGATTTTGACGACAATCCCTATAACCTAAAATGGCAGTTTAAGGAGGGGGATGGCTTACTCATGGTTTCTGAATTTCAGAGCCGGATTGAAATCAATGGCTTACCCGGCATCTACAAATTTGGCATCTTCGTACACGACCATTTTATTGAAAGAAACTTTTTTGATGACTTTCCGGATTCGCTGAACACCAATACCGCCGGAACCTACCTGAATTATGAACAGAAATTATGGCAGCATAACGACAGGTGCTTCAATGCCTTCATTCACACGGGTTATAGCCCTTCCGAAATCAGCCTGAACAAGTTATATCTGGGAATGGGAATCAATGCCAAAGGTTTTTTAAGCAAGAGAAAAGATGATATTATCGGCATCTCAGGCGCATACGCTAAACTCAGGGAGGATCTGGGGCACGAATCGGTAATTGAACTCACATGGAAAAAACAGATTACCGACTGGCTTTACATCCAGCCTGATCTGCAGTATATTTTCCACCCTTCAGGAAGAAAAAACAGCCTAAAAAATGCACTGGTCGGAATATTCAGATTCGAATTTGAAATCTGATTATCCAAAACTATCCATTGCAAAACCCTGTACAGCACAGGGGTCAATTACAGCGAATCTTCATCGATCTTGGCTCCTCCATCGAAGGCTCTTCAGCACCGTTGGAATAAACCACCGAATCACCCTCGAAATTGGGGAGGAACCAGAAAATTACCGTGGTATTTTCACCGGATTTGAATGAATCCGCTTCATCATCCCAATTCTTCGTTGATCCGGGCAAACTTACAAGGCTGGCAAACTCCCCCGGCCCGTAAACAATGATATTGTCTCCCTTGAATCTGTCTCCGTCAAACAATTGCACATAGCAGGTATCTGACAAATCCTTTTCTTCCTCTTTATCAGAACAGGAGAACAGCAAAAAACCAATCAAAATAATGACTCCGGCTGCCAAAACCGCTCTCCGCAATGCCGAACTAATTAAATATCTCATGACTGAACATTTGAAAATTTTCAAAACCGGAATTCCTCCCGGGCGAAAAATACAAATATACTAATAATCAACGGTTTTAGCAATGAATTAGTATGTTGCCATGAAGTTTGCAAAACAAAAAGGTCATAAAATGCCTGTACCTGAACATTTCCTGAAATAGTCTTGATGCAGCAATTAAATCACTACGGCTAAATACCTCCTGATAATTAGCCGGTATTCGAATTCAATGGTTTAAAACCCTATTTTTGTAATACGGTTTTGATCCTCAAGTCTGATTTTATCATCTTTATTATGAAATTCAATCCCAAATCCCTTGCCCTCTGTATATTGATGTTAACCGCTTCGTTAATTGGCAGAGCCCAGCTTATCGTAACCATCCCCTCATTCCCGTCGGATAATGATTCGGTGGAAGTAATCTTCGATGCAACGCTGGGCAGTGGCGGGCTGGCCGGATATACCGGAGATGTGTATGCCCACACCGGAGTTATAACAAACCTGAGCACAGCGCCCTCGGACTGGAAATATGTGAAAACAGACTGGGGACAAAACACGCCGGAAACTTTGCTGCAAAGAATCGGGGAAAACCTGTATAAACTTACCATTGGCCCCTCAGTCCGGCAATATTATAATGTACCCGCCGGCGAAACCATTCTGCAAATGGCTTTTGTGTTCAGAAGCAGTACAATGGTTAACAACAAGTGGCTGGAAGGGAAAACCGAAACCGGAGGCGATATCTTTGCAGATGTTTATCCCGATGGCCTGTTCGTCCGGTTTAACTCTCCTGAAAACAATGAGTTACTGGTACTACCAGGCGATGAGATTCCCGTGGAAATCATTTCAAACAAAGCCGATTCCCTGTTTCTTTTTGTTGACGATGTACTGATAAGCGCAGTGGAAGGAAACACCCTGACCACTACCCTGTTGGCTGAAGGAACAGGCAAAAAGCTTGTAAAGGCGATTGCCAGCCGGCAGGGAGAATCAGCCACGGAAACATTCTATTACTTTGTCAGGCAAGAAGTTACCATTCAGGGACTCCCTGCCGGCATCATTGATGGCATCAATTACCCTGATGAAAGCACGGCAACCCTCTGCCTTTACGCACCCGGCAAGGAATATGCCTTTGTCATCGGCGATTTCAACGACTGGGAGTTCACCGATGAAGGATATATGTTTAAGACACCCGACGGCAAACGGTTCTGGATAACGATCGGAAATCTAGAACCGGGGAAAGAGTACATCTTCCAGTATCTGGTTGACGGAAACATCAGAATCGGTGACCCTTATGCGGAAAAAGCCTCTGATCCGTGGAATGACAAATACATCAGCCCGTCAACCTACCCGGTGCTGCCTGAATATCCGGCAACCAAAACCACCGGAATCGCTACGGTACTTCAAACGGCACAGCAACCGTATGTCTGGGAAACCGATAATTTTCAGGCACCTGATAAGTCGAAACTAGTAATATATGAACTGTTAATCAGGGACTTTGTGGCAAACCACGACTACAAAACACTGACCGACACCCTCAATTACCTGAAAGAGCTCGGCATAAACGCCATTGAACTGATGCCTTTCAGCGAATTCGAAGGCAACTCAAGCTGGGGCTACAATCCCAACTACTATTTTGCACCGGATAAGTATTACGGCCCGGCCGAAGACCTGAAGCGATTCATAGATGTCTGCCATAAAAACGGGATTGCCGTAATCATGGATATGGTGCTGAACCACTCCTTCGGCACATCGCCGATGGTAATGCTTTACTGGGATGCGGCCAACAACCGCCCCTCTCCCGACAATCCATGGTTCAACCCCATTCCCAAACATGATTACAATGTTGGTTTCGATTTCAACCACGAAAGCCCTGACACCAAAGCGCTGGTTAGCAGGGTTGTAAAATACTGGATTGAAAATTTCAGGGTCGATGGATACCGTTTCGACCTTTCAAAAGGCTTTACCCAGAAAAACACGCTTGGCAATACCGCCGCCTGGGGGCAGTATGATGCTTCGCGGATTGCCATATGGAAAGCCATCTCCGACACCATTTGGTCGGTCAATCCTGATGCCTATGTCATTCTTGAGCATTTCGCCGAAAATTCGGAAGAGAAAGAGCTGGCCAACTATGGCATGATGCTGTGGGGCAACATGACCAACGAATATGCGGCTGCCGCGAGGGGAGTTTCATCGGGGCACAACCTGAGCCAGGCTTCATACAAGACCAGGGGCTGGAACGAGCCAAACCTCGTTGCCTATATGGAAAGCCATGATGAAGAGCGGCTGCTGTACCGCGTATTGAAAGAGGGAAACACAACCAATCCCGCTTACCCGGTACGCGACACCACCATTGCCATGCAGCGTGCACAGCTCGCCGGCGTGTTCCATTACATGATTCCCGGCCCGAAAATGCTCTGGCAATTCGGCGAGCTCGGCTATGATTACTCCATCAATTACAACGGGCGCCTTGGCGAAAAGCCAATCCGATGGAACTATCTGAATGACTACAGGCGGAAAACCCTTAAAAATGTCACCGCATCGCTGATCAAACTCAGGCAGAGCCATGAAGTATTCAGCACCGCCGATTTCACCCTCTCGGTTACCGGGCTTCAGAAAAAAATAAGCCTGTATAATTCCGATATGAATGTGGTGGTAATCGGAAACTTCGATGTCAACACCGGATCTGTGGAACCCGGCTTTTCAAAAACCGGTTTTTGGTATGAGTATTTTACCGGCGATTCCATAAATGTAACCTCACTGACGGATAAAATTGAGTTAAAAGCCGGCGAATACAGGCTTTATACGGACAAACGGCTTGTCAAACCCGAAACCGGACTGGGCATCGGCGACCATACGGGCGTAAGCGGTTTTATTGATTATCCGCCCTATCCAAACCCTGCTTCGGGTAATCAGATCGTGATTCCGGTGTCGTTCAGCAGGAACACAAACCTGGAGATCGGGGCACTGGATATAACAGGAAGGGAAGTGGCATCCATTTATTCAGGCGGCATAACTGCCGGAAAACATAATTTTACCTGGTCGCCGCAATCCGGGGAGATAAAACCGGGCTTATACCTTATATATATAAGGAGTGATTTTTCGAACAAAACGCACAGGATATTCGTTAATTAGATGGGTTTATTGATATAACTGTCAGATTGTAAGGATTTAATTTGTTTAATCAGGCTTAAACTGACAGATATTCCAAATGGTAAATCCCGCATTTGTTATTTGCCGGATTCCTTTAACCCCTTTAGTAATGAAC
>LUZO01000426.1 GCA_001603685.1 Bacteroidales bacterium Bact_23 | reverse complement strand
GTTTTAGACATTGTAAAATTAGAGGCTGCTGCCAGCAAGCTGCGCGCTATTGCTCATCCGATGAGGATTGCCATCATTGATTTGCTCAACGAAAAGAAGAAGCTGAGCGTAACTGAAATTTATGAATATCTGAAAATTGAACAGGCCGCTGCTTCACATCACCTGAATATTCTGAAGAGCAAAGGTGTGCTTGTATCAAAACGCGAAGGCAAACAGATTCATTATTCAGTAAAATCCGCATCACTCACTGAAATTATCCAGTGCATTGATAAATGCAACGGTTAATCGGCCGGATAGGTCTGGTTGAAGAGAAATTTTCAAAAAAAACCGGAGGAGATTCTGAAAATCTCTTCCGGTTTTTTTTGGCAAGTACCTCAGTCATGGACTTTTTGCCCGCCTGAAGCCGTCCTACCTTTCAATTTTAAAAATATAATCCCGGTTATAGGTTCTGACATAAAGCCTCTCCTCTTTCCTGATAATGTATTCCGGTCCGGTGGCAAGTTTCAGGGTTGCCGTTTTCCGTCCGCTGAATTTATCGAGCACATAAAGGTAGTCCGGCTCCTGTGTAAATCCGTATCCGCTCACAATTACATCGTCAATGATCTCGAAATTCCGGCTGTTTGCGACCAGCGGTTCGCTGCGCCAGATAACTTCAAGGGTTTCCATATCGATGGCGGTGATAAATGCGTTGATTCCGTGCGTTGTGGAGGCATAGGTGTTGTGCGAATTCGAAACATACAGCACATTATCTTCAATGGCCGCCCATGTAAGGCTCATGTTTGTGTAATTGCCTGGTTCAGAATCTCCCATATAGGCCCCGAAATCGAGAAAATATTTGATGCCGGCATTGTTGGGTCCGGTTATCAGAAGATAGCGCGTGGTGAAGTTATCCGGGCCGTAGAAATAGAAGTTGGCCTGTGGCGAAGCTATTCCGGAAGTAAGCCTGATTCCCCCCGACTGCAGCGGGATATCGTCAGAGAGTTCGTATGGGGTAACTTCATCAGAGAAGAAGTAGTTATTCGGCGATTTGATTCGTGGAATCGTCAGGCGGTTGTCGCGGAACCATTCAAGGCCGTCGGTTATATCGTTTTGTTTTACACTGAGTTGTGTGAGCTTTAGTGGCCTGGCTGTTTTTTTTGATTTGGCAAAGGCAGCTTCATACGGGGGCGCCGGCATCCTGTGCGGTGCAAGGTCGTCGAGTATCAGCCCCTGGGCTTTCGCATTGATTGTGAAAGCCATCAAAAAAGATAGCGCCAGCAGAGTGCGGGATGTTTTCATAAGGCTCTGAATAAAGGGTTATGCTGAACAAAATGTGTCGTTGATAAAAGCAAGTTTCCAGCCGTAATCGGGTGTTTTAATAAAGTAGAAGGCACGAACTGAGCTGTTTTCGGGCACCAGATACACGCACATGATGGGGGCGCCGGGGAAGGGTGACTCCACAGTGTCGGTCACCAGGGTTTCGGTATTGATTACGAAATCAGGCAGTACATCAACCAATTCGTAATAGACCTCGTTTACACTCTCGAATTCGCACGGGCTGACCTCATACGGGGCGGGAACGAATGAATATTCGCCTCCGTGATAGGTAATCTTTGAGAAATCATATTTTTCAAAACCAAATCGCTCTGCCCTTGTAGCAAGCAGGGGGGCCGCTCCCGGAGCATAAAACCGCCTGACATCAACATCCGGGTGGATATATTGTGCCAGATTTTTATCCTTGTTTATGAGCATTTTGTTGAAATCCTTTTCCCACCAGCAGTCGGACAGGAATGAGTCAAGCACAATCAGGAATTCGTTTTCGGTTTCGCCTCCGGAACCGTCGCCAGGCCCGCCCGTGATATTCAGCGAGGAGAGGATATGATCGGTATGGACTTTGAGCAGTTCTTCGCTGCCTTTCTCATATTCGAACCTGAGGTTGATATACCCGTCATAGGCAACCACAGAAACCAGCTCGATCGGATTGCCGTTTTTTGAGCCTGAAAGGATGTAGTAATTGTCGAACAGTTGTTTTTCGGTAATTCCGGCCTCTTTCTGATCCTGTTCAAACGCCTCTTTCAGATTCAGAAACTCACCGGTGGCGATGTCCATTTTGAATTCAAAATAGACCAGCATTCGGTTTTTTCCATCTTCCGATTCGAAAGTTTGCCCATCCTGGTTTCCGGCTTCGCCCTGTGGAATCAGAAATCCGGGATAGTCAACGCAGTAGGCATAGCGTTCGTTGCAATAGGTTTCATAGGTCTGGTCGGAAAGATCCTGCCTCTTATCGCCTGAGGTTCCGGTACAGGCAGCCAGAAAAAGAAGTAAAATAAATGGTAATGTGTTGATCCTCATAAGATTAAAATATAATAGTTCAATATTAATATTTTTCGTTTCGTTTTCAGCCTTGATGCTGTCTCTTATACACATCT
>LUZO01000425.1 GCA_001603685.1 Bacteroidales bacterium Bact_23 | reverse complement strand
GCGTATACCTGACTTCATATTGAGTGCACCTCATATATAATTATCATATTTTTTTGTGTCTCTATGATCATAGTGGGGTTGCAGAGGTTTAAAGATAAGTTCTTCTGAATTTTAAACCTCATTGACCACAATGGCAAAGCCATTTCTCCGATTACACTCAACTCATTACACCTTCTTGAAAAGGAAGGTTCTCATGATCATATATATCAATTTTCAACTATTGTACCTCAATTACTGCATTGAATATAAAAATTATGCTCCTTTGAACCACTCTATAGTCTTAAATAAACCCTCATTTAAATCAACCTTCGGTTCCCATCTTAGAAGTTCTTTAGCACGAGTTATATCTGGCCTTCTGCGAATGGGATCATCACTTGGCATTGGTTGATACATTATCTCAGAATCCGATTTGGTTATATCTAGAACTTTTTTTGCTAGTGCGAGTATCGAAATCTCAAGATCATTGCCTATGTTCACTACATAGCCCCTAGCTGCGTCCATGGACGCAAACCTGAGGATACCCTCAATCTGATCCGTTACGTAACAGAAGCTTCTCGTTTGAGATCCATCACCATATACGGTAATCTCCGTGCCGCTTAAAGCCTGATCGATGAATCTAGGAATTGCACGTCCATATATTCCATCCGCCCTCATCCTAGGCCCATAGGTATTGAATAGGCGAGCAATCCTGGAATCTAATCCATACTGGGCACTGTATGCAGTTACAAAAGCTTCGCCACATCTTTTTGCCTCGTCATAACAGCTACGAGGTCCAATCGAGTTAACATATCCATAGCAACTTTCGGGAGTAGGCACCTCCTGTGGGTTCCCATAGATCTCACTGGTGGAGGTATAAACCATCCGTGAACCATGAGCTCTTGCGATCTCGAGAGAGACCATCAATCCAATCGTATTGGCCTTGAGAATCTCTATAGGATAGTGCTCAAACTCGAGGGGGGATGCGCGGCTGGCCATGTGAATTACAATATCTATATTCTCATCAAACGAAATGGCCTCTGAGATGTCGTGCTTGATGAATTGAAATTTATCTGATCCGATCAGATGCGAAATATTCTCCTTTAGACCGCTCGCCAGGTTATCCAAGCAGATCACTTCAGCTCCCTGATATAAGAGAACCTCGCAGATCCAAGAACCCAGGAAACCCGCGCCCCCCGTAACCAAAACTTTTTGATCATGGAAAGAAATACCTTCCAGATTGCTCATAATTAGGTCAATATCTGTGCCAAGTTTGTAGACCATGTTAACCAATCTCCTTGATGGATAATTAAATGTTTTACTGGATCGAACATTTTTTTACTATATACAAATCAAAGTCTTAAGAAATATTCTTAAATCCTCTCGAAGGTCCTCTCTCTCCAGCGATAGTTCAATGCTAGATTTCATCCATTCCAGCTTGTCGCCTATGTCGTAGCGTCTGCATTTTGTTATCAGACCGATGGGACATGTCAAAAGTCGGAGCGAATCTGTGAGCTGGATCTCGCCCCCATATCCGGGACCAACTGCTTTCAGGTGATCGAAGATCTCAGGCTCCAGGATGTATCGACCTATGGCTCCAAGATCTGAAGGCGCTTCTTCTAGTGCAGGTTTCTCTACGATGTCTCTTATTCTGTAGGTGTAATCATCAATTGAATCTCCGTCGATTATTCCATAATCTTCTATTTTACATTGTTTTACTTTCTCTATGGCTATTATTGAACGATGGTATTTATTGAAGGAGTCAATCATCTGGCACGTACAGGTCTTCTCGCCAGCATAAGGGATTGTAATGGTGTCTCCCAGGAGGACGGCAAATGGCTCGCAATCGCAGTGTTTTTCTGCATGTAGTATCGCATCCCCCAAGCCCTTTTGATCTTTCTGCCTAATATAATGGATATTGGCCATATTCGAGAGCTTTTCCGCCTCTTTGAAAAGCTTCGAATCGCCTTTCTGTTTCAGTTTCCACTCCAGCTCGAAACAAGAATCAAAATGATCCTCGATGGCCCTTTTGCCTCGGCCTGTTACTATCAGTATGTCGTCTATGCCTGATAATAGCGCCTCTTCCACGACATACTGGATGACGGGTTTATCCACCACCGGGAGCATCTCTTTTGGCTGCGCTTTTGTCATCGGAAGAAACCTAGTGCCTAAGCCAGCTGCAGGTATAACCGCCTTCCTGACCTTTTGGACGTTCATGTCATGTCTCCTAGAAGTTCTAGTTAAAACCTCAACCTACCAGCATATCCCCTCTATCCCCTTGCATGATAAAACCTTTCTCCCTTCTATGATCACTCTGGACTTCATCAGATCGAACTCATCATCTAGGATGCCAAACTCTGGCCATTCTGTCATTATCAGACAGGCATCGCAATCTTTCAAAGCTTCAGCTGTGCTCCTACAGTATTTAATATCAGGTATTACTTCTCGCATTTTGGGAATAGCCACGGGATCGTAGGCCCTAACGATGACGCCTCTGTTTTTCAGATCCATGATCACATTTAAAGCCCTCGATTCGCGGACATCGTCGGTGTCGCCCTTAAAGGCTAACCCCAATACTGCCACCTCTTTCCCTCTCAGATCGCCGACCCTCTTCGATAATAAATGTACCATCTTTTTTGGTTGACGTTCGTTAACCTCGATTACCGATTTCAGCAAGATCGGGTCTTCACCGAGGGTCTCTCCAAGGCGCACCAGTGCCAGGACGTCTTTTGGGAAACAGCTACCACCAAAGCCAGCGCCAGCATCGAGAAAGTGAGGAGATATGCGATGGTCTAGGCCGACACCCCTCATCACCTCATAGACATCTACGCCGATACCTTTGCAGATGTTGCCTATCTCGTTGGCGAAGGAGATCTTAGTGGCGAGAAGAGCGTTGGATGCATGTTTGACCATCTCTGCAGCTGAGATTCCTATCCTGAGAACATGGGAATTCAGCCCATTATATACAGATTCTACCAGATCTCCGGCCTTACCATCAGAACTTCCGATAACTATTCTGTCAGGGTGCATGAAATCCTGGACTGCCACGCCTTCTCTCAGGAACTCTGGGTTCATGGCAAATCCTATATCTCTTGATATTCCAACGGCATTGTTCAGAACTGCAGGCATCACCAGGTTCTTCGTAGTTCCAGGAGGGACGGTGCTCTTCACCACAACTACGTGATATCCGTCCCCTTTGCGCAGATGTTCTCCGATGGACTTGCTGGCAGACTCTATCATGGAGAGATCGACATTACCATCAGGGCGGGAAGGAGTTCCCACACATATAAAGGAGAGGTCAGCGTCGGAGATACCATCATAGTCACTACTTGCTATCAAGTTCCTGCCCACGTGCTTGTGCAAAAGATCATCAAGACCTTTTTCATATATAGGCGGTTTTCCGGAGTTGATTGCCTCTACTTTGCTTTTCTCGATTTCTATAATAGTTACATTATGACCCAGTTCAGCGAAGCATGCAGAAGATACTAAGCCAACGTAACCCCCCCCTACAACTGCTATGCTCACTTTTTCGCATTCGAGGCTAAATTGGTCCTTTTTGTTTGTCATTCCTTCACCATTTTTGAACTTGATTTCCATTTATCTATACCTTCTAGATAATACTTACTCATAGCCATATCATAAAGTTTGGGATAGGACTTTGCAGAATGTTTATCAGATAATGAGCAAAATATATCGATGAGTTTTATATAAAACTTATACGATAGAAGTCGTTTCTTGGATGAGTTAATTCCCAAAAATTCTTCTAGCTCGGGGTGCTTCGTGTAAAATATGCCTGCCGCATAGCCGCATTTTACCTGCCGCCCTCTAAATGAAGCATATGATATGTCGTGATAATGGTATCCCAGTGCTCTACTGTTATAAATTATCCTCAATCCACGTTTTTTTAATCTATATGCCATTTCGATGTCTTCCCAAGCAGCAAATGGAAAATCTGTATCGAATAACTGACCCCCCAGAACGAAATCACGATGAAGAGATATGTTAGACGTATAAAAAAAAGTAAATGGAACGTCGTTTTGATCTGGGATTATGGAATAGCCGAATTGAAGCCCCATCTCCTGAATGTGCTTCATAAAAGGGGTTACTTTCATATCTTCTGGCCATATCGTACGTCCCAAGATACATATATTATTATCTAAATTATACATCTTATGTTTAGC
>LUZO01000424.1 GCA_001603685.1 Bacteroidales bacterium Bact_23 | reverse complement strand
GGCGTAACCATGAAAAAGAATGTAATTGTCCTGTTTATAATAATGGTATTGGGTATGACGGCCTGGCGTACCAATGCCCAGCACGGGGATCAGCAGCGCTACTACTGGCCGGAAGATCCTTTGGTACTGGAAAAACTCGCCTGGTGGCAGGACCTGAAATTTGGCCTGCTGATGCACTGGGGCCCGTACAGTCAGTGGGGGGTGGTTGAAAGCTGGAGCCTCTGCCCCGAAGATGAAGAGTGGTGTGTCCGCAGAGGTCCGTATTCGCACGATTATTACGAATACCGCAATGCCTATGAAAATCTGCAGCAAACATTCAATCCGGAAAAGTTCAACCCACAGAAATGGGCCGATGCCGCCGAAAAGGCCGGGATGAAGTACATGATCTTCACCACCAAGCACCACGACGGCTTCAGTATGTTTGATACGCAACTGACCGATTACAAGATTACCTCGGAAAAATGCCCCTTCTCCGGAAATCCGAAATCAAACATCACCAATGAGGTATTCAAAGCCTTCAGGGAAAAGGGAATGGGCATTGGCGCCTACTTCTCGAAACCCGACTGGCACTGCCCCGATTACTGGGACCCTTATTTCCCCCCAATTGACCGGAATGTGAATTACGACATTAAGAAATATCCCGAAAAGTGGCAGCGTTACAAGGATTTCACCTGGGGGCAGATCAGCGAACTGCTCACCGGTTACGGCAAAGTGGATATCCTTTGGCTCGACGGTGGCTGGGTGGAGAAAGGCCGTGATACGGTTTATGGAAACGGGAAGCGCATTGTAAATCAGGATATTGATATGTCGGGGCTTGCCGCTATGGCCAGAACGCTGCAGCCCGGTATTCTGGTGGTTGACAGAGCCGTGGAAGGCCCCAACCAGAACTATCTCACGCCAGAGCAAAGGGTACCCGAGAAGCTGCTCAACTTCCCCTGGGAGACCTGTATGACCATGGGCAACTCATGGAGCTATGTGCCGGGAGATTTCTACAAATCGTCCGATGAACTGATCAGGCTGCTCTGTCGCATCGTGGCACGCGGCGGTAACTTTCTGCTGAATATCGGCCCCGGCCCGGATGGCGAATGGGATCCGGCAGCCTACAGCCGGCTCGAAGAGATTGGCGCCTGGATGAAGGTAAACGGCGAGGGCATCTATGCGTCAAAGCCATCCGTACCTTACGAAAAGGATGGATTTGTCTATACACAGAATGGCGATTACCTTTACGCCATCTACCTCACGGATCACAGCACAGTTACGGCATCGCTGAAAGTGAGCCTGCCGGAGGGATACGGCAGAAAGCCGGTGGTGCTGGGCTGGAAAGGATCGGCTGCGGGTTCGGTAAAAGCCGGAGAACTGATAATTCCGGTAACCGGAAAGCTGCGCAAAGCGATGGAGTCAACGCCGGCGCTTGTATTCAGATTCAAAAAAGGCTGATTGCCTTTCCAGCGAAGTTATCTTCCCAGCATTACGCCCATGCGCAAAATGGGATTGGAGTAAGGGGAGAGGGCGTCGTTGCCCAGGTTCCACAACGCCAGAATATAGAAATAGGCGCTTTGCGAAATGCGCTGCCTGTAACCGCCGCCGACAAAAAAGCTGTTGATAATGGCGGTATTTGACTCGGTAAACATTCCTGATCCCGGGTTGTAGTAGGAGTTATATTTGTAGCGCAGCGACTCGAATTCGGTATGCGCAAAGATATTCTCAAGAATATGATAGCGGGCATACACCGATCCGCCCAGGATATTGGTCTTCAGATCGTATGAACGGCCGGTATAGGCATCTATATAATAGTCCTTGTACCGGTAATACTTATAGGTAAAGCCTGTTCCGGCCTCAAGCCTTTCGGTTATCCGGTATCCGACTACCGGCGACAGGTCAATCAGGGTGAGGGTGCCAAACTGAAGGCCCATTCCGCCGCCGTAAACCAGCCTGTCGGTAAATTTTCCTTTGTTTTGCGTGTTCTCCTGAGCGCCTGCCGGAACAATTGCCAGCAATGATACAAATAGAAAAGTGGCTATGATTTGTTGGAATGCTCTCATATGAAGTGGAAATTTTCGGCTAAATTACAAAAACGGGCGGCATATCGTGCATTTTTAACTTATTTTATAAAGTCGTGTATATCAGCAAAATAATTGAAAAAGGCTGAAAAACGGGATTTTTATCCATGCCTAACGG
>LUZO01000423.1 GCA_001603685.1 Bacteroidales bacterium Bact_23 | reverse complement strand
ATATCCAAATCTCCGGGATTCCTGACAAAAGGCAAAGCATCACGCTTAGCCATTGTGATATCGGTATTGGAAAACTTTTCCTTTAACATTTCAGAAAAGGTATTTTTATCTATTTCAAAACCGTTAAACTCTTTGACTCTGGTCTGAAAGTGCCTGAAAATAAGTGGGACATCGTTTCTGACATACCATTCAAAATCGTACCAATCGCGCCCTTTTACCCTGTTCTTCCAACTCCGGTACAATAAAGCGAGCATTTTACCGGCGTATAAATCCGGCAATGTGAAACATCGTGTCATAAACGAAAAGGGCATTAAAGAGAGCTTTTGTTCGGTCGAAAAACCAAGCGGAGGTTCTATGTCAACTTCAATCTTTATTCTAATGCCTTTATCAGTCCTGAATTTCAGATCGTACATTGCAGTCTCTTCTTTCAAAAAAGCTGATTCAACTTTAGTCTCTTTTGTTTTCTCCTTTTTGACTATAACAACATCCTTCCCGGCAGATTTGAACTCTTCAATAACAGCTTCGAAATAATCTTCCATATAAAAATCCATATCTCTCCGGATCAGAGAGAAATCCATATCTTCGCTAAAACGAGGCAACTGATGAAAAATTCGCAGACATGTACCTCCATAAAAAGCAGCTTTATCAAAGAATCCTCCTCTGTACAGGCCTGCAAGAGCAATTTCCTGCATCACCTCATGTACAGCGTTTCGCTCTTGCTCGCTGGTTTTAATCTCGTATCTGGCAAGCATCCGGTCAAATATACTCATAAGCGTATTCTTTTTAGAAGTAATCTCAAAATTGGCTTTTTCCTGCCTGTTTCAGCACACTTCTCTATTATTAAAGGATCCATTGTTTCCAGAGCTGACATATCAAACCTTAAATCCTTTTCAAGATAGGTCATCAACGCCTTTTCTGACTGAAGGCGTAATCCCGGAGTAGCAACAATCATATCGCACAAAGCCTTTTCGGGAGATGCAATTAAAAAAGTATATTTATCCTGTGATATCTGCTGCGATATACCAATTGGATAATAATTATTAGGAACTGTAATGTACTCAAAATAACCAACCGGATTTAAGAACTTCCTTGAGCGATTTATCGTCATGGATCGTACAATATATACCTGCTCAGGGATTAATCCATAGTAACGCAATGCACTTTCCATGGATACATACGAAGGACCGTAAATATGATTGGCTATTAATTCCCGGGATAACAATTGCCCGGTAATGCCGGGTGAAACAACATAAATCCCTCTTTTTAAGCGTATCAATTTACCCTCTTGCTCAAGCCCGGCAATCTTATTCCGGGGATAGCTGTAATTCGAATAAATTGAGCACAAAACTCCGTAATCGACAGGTACTATTCCAAATTGCCCGAGATTTTCCATTTTCTCAATAGAATCTATTTGCAAATATAGCAATTTTTGCACAGTTAGTTGAAAAAAATCAGAACAACTATGCAAAAATTACTATTTCCGGGAGAATTTGCTGCTGAAGGTTTCTGAATATTTCGGTTCATTTATCTGAAACACCGTTTTGTCAGGCTGTTTCAAGCAAATAAAGGCGGATTAAATAAAAAAGCACCTACCGGAATCACCGATAAGTGCCTGTTGATTTTTGCGATCCGGGCGGGATTCGAACCCACGACCCACAGCTTAGAAGGCTGTTGCTCTATCCAGC
>LUZO01000422.1 GCA_001603685.1 Bacteroidales bacterium Bact_23 | reverse complement strand
CTGCTGACCAAATTCAATCATCCAAAACAGACCTATCGACTTTTCGGAGTGGACTCAATACTATATCTGAAATATTTCCAATCGCTCCACGGGCACCAGATGCTGCCAACTTTTGCACGAACTCTCCAGCGCCCACGCTGTGCCCCGACGAAATAATGCTCGTAGTAATTGTTTGCAAGTCCTCCGGAAACCAGCCATGTTTTACCCGATTCTGCTGCCCATTGTCCAGAGACCCTTGCGCTATGTGCGTCTATTTCAATGTAATATCTCACAGTTGTGTTGGGAAGATATATGCGGCTCCATCTGAAATTTGTTTTTCGCGGGAAATGGTTGAATACCTGATTGTCAAAAGGCTGTATAAGCTGAGGTACTACGCCTGACCACCAGTTGAGTGTTGGATCGCCAAGCAGAACCATTCCATAAAACCATCGTTTCTCAGTCAAATCATGAGTGGTACCTAATCCGTCCCACCAATCAACGAAAGCATCTCCAATAACTTTACCATTTGCCATTGGTCCATAAAAGTTTTCAAACATAAGCATTGATCCGGCTTTTGTACTGCCCACGGCAGCCAAACCATTACTTGCAAATCCGCCCGGTTTGTCAAATATGTACCATCCGGCCATATACTCTGCCTGAGTAAATCTTGCATTACTACATGCAAAAAGATTGTAAAAGTAGCTATTGGGTGGATTTTCATCACGCAGATAGGTGTTGGGAACCCATTCATTTGCAGCTCCTGGAACTTTAAATGAATGTCCATTAGGTGATGAGTGAGCACAAACCTGAGCCCATGCTCTGTGTTCATTTATTTCGATTTTGTACCGGTCGCCATCTGTTGTTACCTTATCGGTTATTTCTTCAATGTTGGCTCTTGGAAACATTAAATCAAAAGAACAGTCCCCAAAGTCGGTCCAATCGTCATCCACATAGGCCAGAGCCTCATTTGAATACCCTCCCAGACCTTTTCTGAACCTGTGATTTCTTGCAAAGTAATCATTGATCAATGTGGAATTGTTCCCGTTTTGATCAGGTGTCCAAAGG
Source organism: Bacteroidales bacterium Bact_23 (assembly GCA_001603685.1). Lineage (GTDB taxonomy): Bacteria > Bacteroidota > Bacteroidia > Bacteroidales > Lentimicrobiaceae > Lentimicrobium. The sequence goes on along the minus strand of LUZO01000422.1, from coordinate 362 downwards.
CGTCCTACCCATATTTCTGGTTTTACATTAGTCGGGTGATCTTCATACTTTCCGTTCCCATCAACATCTCTCCATGTTCCGTTAGTATCCATATAAAACAGGTCGCACGGGAATTCAGAGGAGCTATTGTCAAAATCATTTTTTTTCATTTCGTACCATGCAACCGGAAGATTACCCACAAACAGCACCCCTTTAACAGGCATTTTGTTTATGATAAATTTCCTGAGATCATCAGGTGTGCCACTACGATATCTATACACATCAGCAAAATAGCCCTCATAAGCTACATCTTTCACATATTGATTTATTGAGTTTTTTATTGAAGGGTATAAATCGTAATTTACAATAACCAGCATTTTTCC
>LUZO01000421.1 GCA_001603685.1 Bacteroidales bacterium Bact_23 | reverse complement strand
CCCAGGCATCGCTTCGCACCTGAATAACAACTCCTTTTCCAAACTGAGGGTGTTCAACCCTCGATCCGATTCCTAAATTTAATTCGTCCATATAATTTTAATGATGATTAAATGTTTCGGATATTTCAACCAGCTTCAGGTGAATCTCATTTACCTGAGGAATGGCCAGGTCAATGTCGCCATTGATGATGACAAAATCCGATTTCAGGATTTTCTCTTCTTCAGGCCACTGGTTGTCCATTCTTGCCAGCACCTCTTCTCTGGTGGCGCCATCGCGGCGCATTACCCTGGAAATGCGCTCCTCTTCGGGTGCTGCCACAGTAATAATCTTGTCGAACATCGTGTAGAAGCCCGATTCGAACAGAACAGCCGCTTCCTGAATGATGTACGGCACATCCCGCTGTTCATCAACCCACCTGTAAAAGTGCTGCCTGACTCTCGGATGTATGATACCGTTCAGTTCAGCCAGCTTACCGGGATCGTTAAAAACCACGGCTGCCAGCTTCCTGCGGTCAATGGAACCATCGGCGAAGAGAACATCCGTTCCGGCCATTTCAACAATCAGGCGGGTGACTTCAGCATCAGACAGAAATTTCTTTGCCTCAACATCGGCGATGTAAACGGGTATCCCCAGAACCTGGAAGTACCTTGCCATGGTTGACTTTCCACTTCCGATACTGCCTGTTAGACCGACTTTCAGCATATTTTCAGATATTGAGCATACAAACTTAAGGCATTTCAATTAAACCATGAAATACTCCGGCAGTAAAAAAATGCAGAAACGCTGAATAAATACGGAAGGTGCCCTGTAAAGCCAGGATGGCGGAACGCCAATAACTATTTCAGAATCAGGTATTCAATCTTTGGCGGCTCAATCCTTATGACCTTTACATACGAAGGAATCCTGCCGACTTCAACGGGGAGCCTGTTGTGATCTGCTTCTGTATGCGCAGAAATATCAGCGTAAACAGTGAAGAGCGAAGGATCAAGACGATTGTAGTCGCGCATTGCAACTCTGCAGATTACGGATACTTTGTCGGGGAATGTCCTGTATTTCAACTCATTGTCCGGCGACTCCAGATACACAGGCACTTCCACCCTGGCTTCTGTAAATTTCTCTACGGTAAGATGGAGGGTAACACTGTCGGCTGAAACACTTAACGGCGGCCTGACTTTCGGAACATCAAGCGCCAGTCTTGCAGTTACATTGTTTTTAAGCTTTTCGAAAACCCTTTTTTCTGTAGAAATATGGTAAATGGAATCTACATTTTCCTTCCTCCCTGAAATGTAAATTGAGTCGGGCAGAATACTCAGCGAATCATATAACTGGTATTGACGGCTGAATTCAAGTGACACCACTGGAATAACCCTGACCTTTTTGCGGAAGCTGTTTTCGAAGTAATAATGCAGGGTATCGGGATCCACCGCAGTAATTTCCATGGTTGCAGGGAGCTGCCGAGAGAATGAACCTATCAGTTTCGAAGCCCTGACAAATCCGGAAAACTGATTTCCATTCTGACGCAAACTAAGATTCTCGAGATTCACGGTAACTACATTCTGCTTATTCATGACAATCCGTGAATAGAGTTCAAGTCCGCTGCCCTTTACAGTGATGTTAATCACAGAATCGGGGCTTCCTGTAAGCACTTTGCCTTTCGGCAGGTTTTCGGCAACAACCCTGAATTTTACAGGCAGATAATACTCCCTCGACATTTTAATCATGACCCACATAATAATGGAAATGACCGTGCAGACCAAAAGAACGGAAAACCGCGTTCGCAGCTTTTCGTTTTCAGGTTTTCTGACACGGTCAAAAAAAGCATGATAAATCCCGTTCACCTGCCTGAACCTTATGCCGACGGAAGTCAGCGGTATTCCTATTTCTGCTGATTGGCCAGCTGATCAGTTGCATCACCGGCTACTGCCGATTTTTCAATCCTGAGTCTGCTGCCATCTTCTACCTCAATGGTAAAAGTTGTCTCCTGAACCTCAACGATTTTTCCGTGGATTCCTCCAATGGTAACAATTTTATCGCCTTTCTTCAATGCATCACGGTATTTCTTAAGATCTTTAGCCTTTTTTGACTGTGGCCTGATAAAAAAGAAATAAAAAACAACCATAATCAGCACCAGAAAAATCAAAGAGCTGTATCCGCTGCCTGCACTGCCGCCATTCTGAGGAGGTGCCATCAATAAAATAGTAGTAAGCATTTTGTCTGTTTGTTTATTTGTTAAAATTAATCATTTTCCGCTATTCCATCTCTTCGGGCAGTACTATCTGTGCCTTAATCCGCAGAACCGTCGAATTGGGTTGAGTATTGCTGAGAATCGTAATGCTTTTATTCTGAAATCCTCTGCGGCCTTCGCTATCGAATTTCACAGTGATTTTATTCGTTTCTCCTGGTTTTACAGGAGTTTTCGGGAAATCAGGAACCGTACAACCACACGAAGAGCTTACCTTTGATATAATAAGATCGGATTTTCCCGAGTTTGTAAACTTAAAATTGTACGATACTTTCTCTCCCTGAATCAGCTTGCCGAAGTCATGGAAATCTTTTTCAAATTCCATAACGGGCATATTGCCGGCATCGCTTTTACCACCGGCTGTATTCGGGTTTTTAACAATATCTGAAGAGTACAGCCCATCACCCGATCCACTGCTGCCACACGAATTAAAAAGCAGCACTGCTCCGGAAAAAATCAAAAACAGAAAAAGGAAATTGCGTTTCATTCAAGGGTTATTTTGTTCAAAAAAGTCCGGTTAAAGCAATCTGTCGTGTTTATTTATTTCCAAAAAAACAGCTTCACGGTCTTTATGGCATCCAGGCCGCTACAAAGTTAGTCAAAAACATCTGACCTGTTTATTTATAGTGGAATTATTTAGCCGCAAAATGCGTTCGGCTCCCATCCGGAACACCCTCTGCAAAACCCGTATTGTACTATCAACCAGCCTATAAGGAGATTTCACAATAATTCTTAAAAATTGCAGAAGATATGGCTTCAGGGAATAAAACGATCAGATATCGTTCAGATTCCTGATTATAAAAACATCATAATCACCCAGGTAGCTGAATCCGGCTTTTTGATATAGTCTTAGCGCCGGCAGGTTATTGCGATGCACTTCAATTTTTATCTGATGGCCATCTTTTCGGGCAATTTCGAGCGAAGCCTTCAGCAGAACATTGCCAAGTCCGCGGCGGCGAAACGGCTCAGCAATGCCAAAATGGTGAAGATAAGTCCGCCGATTATCGTTTGTAAGCCATGAGGTTCCAATAATTCCCGCCTTTTCATCTTCCATCAGCAGCAGATGTCCGCCGCTCTTTAATGTCTGTTCGATAACGGCAGCATCGTCGCCTCTAACGCTACCGCCCAGGTCATTCTCTTCCCAGAATTGCTCAATATGAACGAAGTCGCCTGATCTGTAGTCTCTTATAATAATTTCTTCCGGCAATTCCGATGCGAAAGTCATTCCAAAAGTCCCCTGCCCGACTTTTTGATTGCACCATCAACCCGCATATCTTCAACCAGTTTATCCATCATTCCGTTAACAAACTGACGACTCCTGGGGGTGCTGTATTCCTTAGCAATTTCAATGTATTCGTTTATGGTAACCTTCACAGGGATTGAAGGGAAACCGGTAAACTCGCAGATAGCCATTTTCAGGATAATCACATCCATCACGGCTATTCGGTCAAGATCCCAGTTCTGAGCTCTTTCGGAAATTAGCGCTCCCGACTTTTCACTCTCTTTTATGGTATTTCTGAATAGCTTCAGTACAAAATCCCTGATCAGGTCATCGCCCTCTTCATCGGGGGTAACAATCAGCGGCGGCAATGCGGTAAACTCGTCCATTGCCGGCGTCCACTTCCTGAATGTTTTGGCAACAAGCGATGCCGCTGTATCAATATCATCGGCCCAGTATATGTTACGCTCCTCGAAAATACTTACAAACGCCTCATTGGCAAGCATAAAATCAGCAAGCAGAAAAAGAAGAATCTCTCTATCATCGCTGTATGATACGGAAGGAGCGCTCATATATTTCGCATAAACTTCAGAATCCCTGAAATTTAAAAATATCTTCCTGAATATTTCCTGATGATCCGCCCAGAAGATTTTAAGGCGTGAAATGTGGCGCTTCAGATCACGGTTTTTCTCAAACTGACTCAGAAACCTGTTATCCACAAAACGGGTATTGGGGTTCAGCTCCTCGGGAGTGGGCAAGTGCTTCTGCCGGGCCTCTTCCTGCCTGTTCCATGCAAAATCGCGCAATTCCAATATCGCAGAAAGCAGATAAATATATAAGTCGTAAATGCTATCAATACTTGACAGCAATTTCTTTTCTTCTTTGCTTACTTCTCCGCCAGGCGTTTGAAAATACGCGTACAGCGATTGTAACACCTTGATTCTTAAATGCCTTCTGCTTAGCATAATATTGCCATGTAAATGAACTTGCGATTTTATTTTAACTCAAAAATACAACTTCGGCAATTCATATCCCATTTCTAAAATCAACTCCTGACCGAACGCAAGATGCAATTACCGGCTTAACAAAATTATATTTTTGAAGCGGCAAATTTAAGCTTTTTAAATGAAATGGGAATTCCATCTTTTCTGTTCGCAAAAAAAACATGGAAAAATATGACTAAACACGCAGCAGTAATTGAAAGCGTTTGGTTAAGGAGAAAAAAGACCTGACAACCGCCTCTAGGACGACTAATCAGGAAAAACATTACATATATTTACCCTCTATATGCT
>LUZO01000420.1 GCA_001603685.1 Bacteroidales bacterium Bact_23 | reverse complement strand
GTGGGCTCGGAGATGTGTATAAGAGACAGGGATATGAAATCCGTTTAAATCAGGCACATCCGCGTTATCCATGTTCAATAAAAGATGGAACACCGATGACACAGATCAGACGGATGGTTACTGATAAAATCAGTTCAGATAAGCTCAGGGCACAAAGAACTTCACTTTTTCAAGCGGGATTCCGTTGCGGAAGAGACCGGCAATATACAGTCCGGAGTGCAGGGGAAAGGATTTACTTCCATAAAACCGCTGATCGGTATATACCAGCCTGCCATCGGCAGCATACACCTGCAGTAGCATATCCGGATAATGCGGGATATTTAAGCTTGCTTCAACCCTGGATTTTCCGGTCACAACAACCGAAAAAGCGGGCACCTTCCTGAAACCATGATTACCGGCATTTACCGTACATGTCATTGGTTCAACTCCGGCTGCCAGCACGGCTTCATTGATATTTTCATAAGATGGCGGCCAGATGTGGTTATTCAGAATACTCCGGTCGGGTGCGATCAGCAATACGGTTGGGTAGGATTGAACCTGAAACTGATCCACCACCTGATTGCCGCCTCCCTGCATGCCGCTGACTGACGGGTAGTGCGCTCCCCAGATGGAATCGAAATTCCTGACAGCCACATTGTCGCTGCCCCAGTTGATGCCCAGATAGACCACATCACCCTGATTGCATCCGAAATATTCGTAAGAAGCGCTGATTTGTGAAGCATAGGTCTGACAGGGGCCGCAATTGGTGGTAAAAAAATCGATCACCACATGTTTTCCACTATCCAGGTAACCGTACAGATGATGTTGTTCACCATCTACATCCTTGATGAGGAAGTCGGGGGCCGAGGTAACCAGCACCTGAGCGTCGGCAGTGGTGGCTGAAATCAGCAGTATAACTATAGATATAAGGTGTCGCATAAAAAACAAGAGCCTTCAGGCCGGAAATGGGGCCGTAAAAGTACAACCCCTTTCCGATATATGCAAATATTTGAATGTATTATGATGTTGTTTGCATTTTCAGCCTCATCAGCTTTTCATCAGTTCGGCGGCCAGGTTATCGGCGAGGCGGCTTGCGCCAATTCTGAACAGCTTATTGTTCAGCCATTCCGGCCCGAGAATGGATTCCACCAGTTTAACATAAACGAGTGCCTGTTCTGGGGTTGAAATCCCGCCGGCGGGTTTAAATCCCGCATATTTTCCGGTGGCTTCGAAATAATCGCGGATGGCCAGCAGCATGGCATAGGCAGCCTCAGGAGTTGCGGCAGGGTTTACCTTTCCGGTGGAAGTTTTCACGAAATCGCCTCCGGCCTTCATGGCCATCATGGAAGCATCGTAAATTGCCGGCAGGCTGTTCAGTTCACCGGTTTCCAGGATTACCTTGAGGTGGGCATTGCCGCATGCCTCCTTGATGGCGCTGATTTCATCAGCCACTTCGCCGAATCTGCCTTCCAGAAATTTTCCTCTTGAAATGACCATGTCAATCTCTTCGGCGCCCTCCTCCACGGCATATTTCACTTCGGCTACCTTGATGTGAATGGGCGACTGTCCGGCGGGGAAAGCGCCGGCAACACAGGCGGTACGGATGTCGGTATCCTTCAGCAGGCTTCTTACCTGTCGGGCAAATACCGGATAAACACATACGGCCGCTACATTGGGCAGGCCTTTCGGCCGGTAGCCGGATGCTTTCCCGCACAAAGCCTCAACCTTTTGCACGGTATCGGCGCCTTCGAGGGTGGTCAGATCGAGTATGCCGAGGCTGAAGATCATCGCCTGTCGGGCGCTGTCGAATGTCCGTAAAGGCTCCGGAGTAAAATTTGCAAGTGCGGCGGCAACAGCCTGTGCGGAGAAATCATGTTTTATGCTCATAGGTTTTATGTTTTCATTAATGTAATCGTTTTCTGTCCCGTGTGTTTCGCATCCGGGCCTCGGGCAATGTTCATCTACAGGGCATCGGTCGGATCCCACCCGGTTACCAGATATTCGTCCATTGCGTTTAGCACTGCCATATCGGCGGCATTGATTTCATAGTCGAACACTTCCATATTTTCTTTGATGCGTGAGATGATGGACGATTTCGGGATAACGGCAAAGCCCTGCTGAAGTGCCCAGCGTATGAGCAACTGCGCGGTTGTTTTGCGGTAGCGTGAAGCCATTCTGATCAGAGCGGGATCCTTCAGTTTTATCCCTTTTGTAAGCGGGCTGTAGGACACCGGGATGATTCCTTCACTGCGGCACAAGTCAACGGTGGCGCTACGCGAAGCATAAATGTAGGGGTGCAGCTCTATCTGATTTACTGCCGGAGGCACTTTGCAATGCCCAAGCAATTCCTCCAGATGCCTGTGCATGTAGTTACTTACCCCTATTGCCCTGCATTTTCCCTCTTCGAAAAGGGTTTCGAGCGCCCGCCAGGTCTCTTTTCGTTTTCCCTGCACCGGCCAGTGAATCAGATAGAGGTCAACATAATCGGTTCCCAGCCGCGCAAGGCTGGCGTGGCAGGCTTTTATCGCCTTATCGTAGCCGTGATCGGAGTTCCACAGTTTGGTGGTAAGGAAAACATGATCGCGGGGAATCAGACTGGTTACCAAAGCCTTGCCAACTACCTCCTCGTTATGGTAAATGGCTGCAGTATCGATGTGCCGGTAACCGTATTTCAGCGCCTGATCGATGGCCCGGTGAGTCAAATTGTTAGCGGGCATCTGGTAAACACCCAGGCCAAGTGCCGGTATGGAAGCACCCGTATTTAACCTGAAAACACTGAGCGTTGATGGAAATTGCATGGCTATTGGCTTGTAACACTAATCAGACCGGGCGAATCATCAGTTTGAGTACGAAATGCGGCCTGTTGCGGATGCACATTCCGGGGCAACTTTCCGGAGGCTGACGATTTCACAGCTTTAACGGCAAAACCCTGATACCCTCAGTCTGAATACAATTCGTATAAGATGAAAATCATCACAAAAATAAGGAATTTCAGGGAATATCCGGAAAAAACGAAAATCCGTGAATAAAAGTCATGGCAGCAAATCATCCAAAAAAGGCTCACAAATCCTTTCAAATTATCCAATTATTTTCCATGACGGTTTCACTTTCTGAATTTTTTATTTTTTTCATTTTTTTATCTTACTGATTTACACTGTATTACGC
>LUZO01000419.1 GCA_001603685.1 Bacteroidales bacterium Bact_23 | reverse complement strand
TTCACAAATCAAATAGGGGGAAAAGTGGTTTCGATTGTCATATTAGTGTAAACAGGCCTTACTTTTATCAGATGCTTTTCAGTAAAAAGAAATATAATCATCTCATCATCAAGATGATACAGGGAGAAGCCTCCCCTGAAGAGCAGAGTATTGCCCAAAAATGGATTGAATCCTCAGCCAAAAACCTTAAGGTTTACGAAAATTACCGGAATCTTTTATTGCTTACCGATACAAAAAAAGTTACCTACGATGCTGATAAAGCCTGGGAGAAACTTCATGCCAGGATTAACGCCAGTAATCAGGGAACTGCTCCGGGAAGAAATCCCGCCAAACGCAGCAGGCAGATTAAGCGCTATGCAGCCGTATCAGGTATTGCCGCCATGTTTTTAATGGCTATCGGCCTGTTTTCAGTATTGAACAAACAGCCGGAAGCCCTTCAGGTGTCATCTGAACAAGCAGTAATAGAGGACTTTAGATTACCCGACGGCTCAATGGCGGCACTCAACGAAAATACGGTGATAAAATATCCCGAATGGTTTTCCGGGCAATTAAGGGAAATAACTATCTTTGGAGAGGCGTTTTTTGAGATAGAGCATAACAAAAGCAAACCTTTTATTATTCATGCTTCAGGCATTGATATAAAGGTAGTTGGAACATCATTTGTTGTTGAGGCCAGGCCGGAAAACGACTTTGTAAAAGTCATTGTGAATACCGGGAAGGTGCTTGTTTACTGTGCAGGACTGGATTCGGAGCAGGCGGAAGCAAGCGGACAAATTCTTACTGCCGGCGAAATAGCTACCTATAGCCGCGAAACCGGCCAGATAGTGAGAGGTGTTAACGACAACCTGAATTATATGAGCTGGAAGACCGGTGTCGTCCTTTTCAACGAAACCAGAATGTCGGAAGTAATCAAAGCGCTCGAATCAAAATACAATGTCAGTTTCATCGTTAATGATCCTGATTTGTTAAACCAAAGATTAACTGCCCGTTTTGAAAAAGAATCTCTTGATCAGGCACTCGAAACACTCAGGCTCATCTTTAAGATTGATGCCGATGTTAAGGATTCAAAAGTCTATTTGTCACCTTCAGGACAGTAGCCGCTTTCTGAAATCCATTTGCCTGCAGGAGACATCCCCCCGTTTTAAGCAATTCAGTCTGGCTTTTCTTTTGGTGGCTTTGGTGCTTTTTGTGTCGCCGGCAGTTCTGCATGCCCAGCAGGTACGAACAAATGAATTGATATCGATGACGGTCGTAAATGAACCGTTGGCATCAATTATGGAGCGCCTTAGCCGGAATGCCGGAGTCAATTTCTCTTATAACCCTGATCAGTTAAATACTGCAAAAATTTACACCTTCAGTCATGTCAGGCGGCCATTGAGTGAGCTTCTCGACCTGCTTTTCAACGATGCGGGTTTTGGATACCGCCTTAACGGAAACCAGATCGTCATTTTCAACCTTGCACCAGATCAGAAAAAAGTAGAGGAAAAGCCGGCTCCGGACAAAGTTTCCCCAACCATTCTTCGGGATACCGTTTACATGACCAGAACCATTCTAAAAACCGATACACTTACCCTAACCCAAAAGGATACCGTTACCAGGTTCGACACCGTATATATTATGCGTGCTGCTCCCGAAAACCGGATCGGGAAAGGCGATATCTTTTCAGATATCAGACCAATGGGTGAAGAACTAACCAAGGAGTTCAGAATTTATGCCGGCGTTGGATTGTCGTGGCTGGCAGGACATACCACCTTTGCTTCTGAAACTGAATATGATAATAAGGCTGAAGAGTACCGGATATTTCATTCCGACAAAGCCGCTTCAGGTAGCCTGGGTCTCGAAGTGCATGCCGGCTATGACCGGTTTTCGGTGGTTAGCGGATTGTTGTTGACCACTTTTTCCCAGAATTTCGACTACAAGTATGAAATCAGCAGCGGTGGCTTTTTCAGAAAAGACACACTGGATGCCTATTATACCCTGCCGGGAGCCGATACTGCCTGGTTTTATATTATTGATTCGGTTTATATACCAATTGATGTACAAAAGTTTGGCTATAAGACCGTTAACCGTAGAAATTACATTGAAGTTCCACTTATGCTGCAATATAGTATCCCCATTTCGCAGGTGCTGGTTTACCTCAGGTCAGGGTTGATTGCAGGAATCAGCTCCGGTAACAAAGGGATGTATATTAATTATGAAGGGGAAGGAGCAGGTGACCTTGCCGAACTTGTACACAAACCCGTTGTTTTTTCGTTTGTTGCAGGCGCCGGTGTGATGGTGCCCATACATAAAAAACTGATTTTCCAATCCGGAATACTCTACCGGACACAGCTTCAGAGCGTTTATAAAGATTTTCCTATAAAAACGAGCCACAGCGCTTTGGGTATAAATGCCGGTCTGCTTTTCAAATTCTGAAAAATTTATCCTGTTGGCAATTAGAATTTGATAAATCAACCGATTGGGAAGGGCTGTGCATTCCTCATCGGGAATGGATAAGCCCTGATTATTTTGTAACCAATTGATAATTTTGCTTTAAAAATTGTTTTAAGGCTTAAAGCGATAAAATATATTCCCGGCAATATCATTCAGAAAATTATTGCGTAACTTTGTTAAGCAAAAATAACGGAGCTTTACTTCTGATCCGGAACGATTATTTGTACTTCCATCACGATGACAAACCGCATCTTCAGATATATTGCCACCCTGATAGTCATACTATCGTTATGCTACAAGCCACTCAGCGGGCAGGAGTACATTGGCGGGCTTATATCTGAAAATAAGGTTTATTCGCCTTCGCTCAATCCATATATCGTGATTGAAACGCTCATAGTTCCCGAAGGAGTAACCCTGACCATTTTGCCGGGAACCGAGTTTTACTTTATGATCCGTACCAGTTTACGTATCGAAGGAGGCACGCTTGTGGCTGAAGGAACACCCGAAAACCCTATCCTTTTTGACTCACATAGCACCGATATTCTGGAAGAAAAAAAATGGGACGGTATTTCCATCAGATTTTCGCGAACCATAACCGATGATGAGGGGAATTACCTGAGTGGAAATATTTTACGACATTGCACCATTAATCATACCACTACGGCACTGGCTCTTTCTGATTCCGCACTGATTCATACCCCCGAAATCAGGGTTCTGAACGGAGATTATGGTATTTACTTGCAGAGCGGATCCTCGCTTATGCTAACAAACTCCGTTATTGATGCGTGCAGCTATGGGATGTATATTAAGAATTCAGGCAATAACCTCATTACAGGATGTCAGATTACCAACTGCGATATTGGCATTTTCTTTCCCTCAAATAACATCAGCAGAAACAACCTGATAGCCAACAATAACATCAGCTATAACAGGAATATCGGTCTGTTTATGAGCATCGGTCAGGGAAATATCCGAAACAACCTGATTTCGGGAAATACCGTTTCGTACAACAACATCGGCCTTCATATAGGCAACGGAGGAACAAACGACTATGGATTTAATACGCTCAGAAACAATATTGTAAGAAATAACGATATTGGTCTGAAACTTTCGCAGGATACCGATACCCTAAGGGGCAACCTGATTGAAAATAACGAAACCGCCCTGATGCTCAGCAGAGCCTCACTTAACAGCCTTGAAAATAATATTATCAGGAATAACAGTGGATGGGGACTGCTGCTTACTGACGGATCGGTAGGCAACAAGATTCTGGGAAACAGTATTTACGAGAATTTTGCCGGCATAAAGGTGACTCACAAAGACGCAAAACATTCGGTTGGCAATCTTTTTGAATTTAATATGGTTTCTGCCAATCAGGAGGCAGCTTTCCTTTTTGAATCCGGTCCGCAGGAGGGTGTTCATTATAACTCAATCAACAGTTTGAGAGATACCGCAGTATTTGTCAACCTGAATGCCCATGATCTTCAGGCAACAGAAAACTGGTGGTTTACCGCCGATACCCTGGTAATTGATAGAATGATTTTCGACATTTACGATCAGCCTGAAATGGGTGAAGTTATCTACAAACCTTTTATTTATCAGCCTGATCCGGAGGTCCCGGTATCGAAACCGCGCATGGTTGTAAAACGGCTGGTAGAGGGCGAAGTGATTGTAAACTGGCTGCCCAATCCTGAGCCCGATCTTGCCGGATATAAAGTTTATTACGGATTGCTGCCCGATGGCGGTTTTGAATTTATGGCTGAAGCCGGAAGTGATACAGTTTTTGTACTGAATTCAGTGGGTTTCGGCGAAACGATTGCGGTAACCGCATACGATACCGATGCCACCGGATGGATGGATCAGGAGAACGGGCACGAGAGCGCCTACAGCATTGCAATCGCCGGACCCTGGTCAGGCGGTGATGCGGTTATCTGCCAGGATAAGTTTTATACCATTGATGGTGCAACTGCCATTGATTACTCATCCTTGTACTGGGAAACCGATGGCGACGGCGCATTTGCAGATCCGCTGCAGCTGCACACCAGATATGTGCCCGGCCCGTCGGATGTACAGGCAGGGAAGGTGAATCTTACCCTTAACATCGTAAACGGGCCGTATATTCTGAACGACCGCTTGCAACTGACGATAATGGGTCAGCCGGAAGTGTTTGCCGGAAACGATACCGTCATCAATCCGGATGGCGGATATGTAAGTTCATCGGCAACTGCCCTGAATTATACAAATTTGTACTGGACCACAACGGGTGATGGCGAATTTGATGACAATGGCACGCTGCTGATTCATTACCATCCCGGCCAGGAGGATCTGGCAAACGGATTTGTTATTCTTACGCTTCATCTTGAGTCGGAGTGCGGCGATATTACCGGTGAGGTGAAGCTTACGGTGAAACCGGCATTCAGCATATCAGGCAGGTTGCACTGCCCGTCAGGACCTGTTTCGGGTGGAATTGTGGTGGCATTTAACCGGGATCAGACAGGAACCCGCGCGGTTGACATTTCCACTACTGCCGATGACGGAGCCTTTAATTTTGAAGGCCTGACCACCGGCTCGTATTATCTGTTTGCACTTGGTAATCCGGCGCTTTATGCCGAATATGCTCCTTCGTACTATGCGGCCGGATCGTTTTGGGAGCCGGCATATCTCCTTCCGCTTAATACGGATGTATATGATGTGGACATCCACATGAAAAAGATAGAAACACCACTCCCCGAAGGAACCGGGAGCATTAGCGGAATATATACCTATATGGGCGATGCTGGTCGTGACGGTGGCATATACAATATGCCCTGGTTTGCGCCGGCCGGCCCGGATCCGGTACAACCCGGCTACAATCCGGCGGCAAACCATGTAGTATATCTGATGAATTCCTCGCTTACCCATATCCTCGGGTGGTCGCTTACCAGCATGAAAGGGGAATTTCTGTTCGATAATCTGCCATTCGGGTCGTACAGGCTTTGGGGTGAAAAGGCCGGTTATAAAAATGCGCTCTCCCCGCTGATTACCTTATCGCCCGCTCAGCCCGACATTGAAGAGGTTATCATGAGTGTAAACAATCAGAAAATTGAAATCAGCGTTCCCAAGCCGGCAAATTATGCCGATGAACTGCCGGTGATATTTCCCAATCCGGCTAATGAAAAGATATGGATACGGCTGCCGTGGAGCGAGGACAGGGTCAGATATTCTCTTGAAATTTATAATATGACGGGAAAGCCGGTGCTTTCTGAAGAGTTCTTTTACGGAGCCTATGAACTGCCTTATTCGCTTGATGTTTCCGGGATTAAGGCAGGAGCATATCTACTCGTGCTGCGAAGTGAACCTGAAAGTGTAAGATCTCTGAGGCTTTCAATTGTCAGATAGAGGCCGGGCAAACTCTGGCACTATATATAAAGCTGATATACAAATAGATAC
>LUZO01000418.1 GCA_001603685.1 Bacteroidales bacterium Bact_23 | reverse complement strand
AAGTAAGAACTATTTTCTTAATAGCCAAAAAATCTGAAACTTATTTTATGAATAATGTTTTGTTATTAAAGAGAGTCAGAAAAAAACGCCCTGCAAAACTCATCCACCTTTTCGCCCGACCTGAAAAAGTTTCTGCACCGGCCTGCTGTTTCATGATAAAAACCCACAGGAACAAAATCAGAATCATAATATCCATACTGCAAAACCGCTATTTTACCGGAGTAAGCCGTATCTTCGGTAAGCAGCAGACTTCCGGTATCGTGAAACGCCACCTTCCCGAGAATCATTGAGGACTTTTGGTATTCATAATGATTGAAGTAGTTTGCATACTCCGCCTGCCGGCCATATTCAGCAAGTGCTGAAAACAAAGGGCCGAAATCGTATCCGGCAGGTACCCTCAGTTTTTTGATGTTGAAACGCGAACGGCCAAACCAGATGCAGATATCCTCTGCCAGCAGCCTGATCTGCTCCGCCGATTCATCGCCGCGGAGTACGGCCACATCGTTGCCACTGAATTCAAGGAGCGGATAACGCGTCAGATAGCTGTTTGCCGTTTTACCGGGCTTCTCACCAATGAGAACCATCCCGCTGAAAGGCGGAAACTGATTTTCAATGAATTCAACTCTTCCGGCAAAACCTGAAATACGGGCATCCAAGAGATCGAAAAACGCTTCCAGCAGCCGCTTATCATTTTCAGCGATTTTTATCAGACACCGGTACCCCCTGAATGCAGCGTATAAAACCTCCCCCGCCCCTTCGAGCGGATATAGCGGGCGCATCCAGAAAGCAAGAGGCAACGATTCTTTCAGCGGTTCCATACCTGAAAAACGCTTGCTGTTTTCAGTCAACCCGGCTGACAGCCAACGAATTGAGTACCGCACATACCCTTCTGTAAACCACGCATTGTAATGCCTGGCGGCTATAATCTGCCTGTTGAGCGCAATTAAGTCGGCATCATCTTCGTTATATGATTGTTGCACCCGGTTTTCGGCCAGCAGCAACAGCCCGGCAGCAAGCTCTTCAACCCCGCTGAACCCTTGTTTTTGATTCATGAATCTGAATGAAGTGTATATTTGCAGCAAAATTAAAACTTCTTTACCTGAATGATGCTGAAATTTCCTGCACATAGAGACCGATTTTTCGCTCCTGCCGTTTTTTTTATTATTCTCTTCAGTTTTTTCTATTCGGGAAGCGGGCTAATGGCACAGCAACCTGAAGCGGACAATGAAGCCCGCGAGCTCAGGGCGCTGATTGACAGTTCGCGCAGAGAACGCTCTGATTCGCTGAGGTTTGTGGTTAACAATGTGTTTTTTGACAAACTGGCAGCCGCACTTCACGCTGCTCCTGCCGGCGAAAAAGTATTTGATTCGCTGAACATCGGCCAGATTACTTCAGCCGACGGAAAAGTCTCGCTTTACAACTGGAATCTTCAGCAAAACGACGGCACAAACACCTATTTTATGATTATCCGGCTCAATCAGGAAGCAAGGGTAATCCCCATGAAACCGGTAAATGCGCTTCAGGAGCTGCCACAGGAAACCGTTTTCAGAAACGGCGACTGGCCCGGCGGACTATTCTACCGTATTATCTACCGGAAAGAATTTAAAAGCGGTTACTATACCCTGCTTGGCTGGGATGGGTTCAGCCGGACAACCACCAGAAAAACCATTGATGCGCTAAGCTTCGACAAAAACGGGAATCCGGTATTCGGGGCGCCCATGTTCAGAACGAAGGAAGGTATAAAAAACCGTGTGGTTTCCGAATACGCCTCACGCGCCTCATTTACGCAAACCTATGACAAGCAGCGGGTAAACCTCTCAAATGTCAGAAAATCGCAACGGAAGGTCAACGATGAAATAATTGTGATTGACCGCCTGGTTCCCATGAATGAAACCCTTGAAGGCCAGCGCTGGGCGTATGTGCCGGCAGGTAACATGTATGACGCCTATATCTTCTACAGGAATTTATGGAGCTATGTGGAGGATGTTGAGCCGCGGAATCCTGCGCCTGCCGTAAAGGAGAAATCCCCGAAAAAGCCGGTAAACCTGGATCTGTTTCCGCCAAAGCAGTAAAACGCCTATATCCGGCCGGTTTCAGGTACGCCAAATGTTAAAAATCTGCTTCTGAGTATGGTTGAAGTTTATGTGCTGAATGCCTTTACAAAAGATGGCCTGGGCGGCAATCCTGCCGGCGTGGTTCCGTTTGCCGGTCATCTTCCGGAAGAGCAAATGCAGCAAATTGCCACCAGACTTGGGTTCCCGGAGACAGCCTTTGTGATGAAATCGCAGAAAGCTGATTACCGGCTGCGTTTCTTCACGCCCAATGGCGAAGTTGACCTGTGCGGCCACGCAACCATTGGCACTTTTTCGCTGTTGAAAAAGCTGAACCGGATTCAGCCGGGCAGCTACAAACAGGAGACGAAAGCAGGAATATTGAGTATTGATGTGCGCGATGACGGAACGGTTTTTATGGAGCAGAGTCTGCCCCGGTTTTTGGGGGATGTACCGGTTGAAGAGGTTGCCAGCGCGCTGAATATCCCCCCCTCGGTAATTCTCTCCGACCTGCCGGTACGGATTGTCTCCACCGGCCTCAGGGATATTCTGATTCCGGTTGCTGACTTTACGGCTTTAAATTCCATCCAGCCTGATTTTGAAAAGATTGCAGAAATCAGCAGGAAATACGGTGTGGTGGGTTTCCACCTCTTTTCACTTGCAGATGGAACCGGGTTTGTGGCGCATTGCCGTAATTTCGCCCCACTGTACGATATCCCCGAAGAAGCGGCAACCGGCACTTCGAACGGTGCACTGGGTTGCTATCTGTGGAAATACGGCCAAATCAGTGCACAGCAGGCTTCAAAACTAACATTCGGGCAGGGATATTCCATGAATCAGCCATCGGAAATTGTGGTTTATCTGAAAATCAGGGAGGGGGAAATTTCAGAAATAAAAGTTGGCGGAAGCACTTCAGAATACCGGAAAATAAATTTCAGATTCTGAAATCAGAAAGGTTTCTGAAAAACTTTTCAATTGCCTGAATTTTTGTTTCCTGCAGCCAATATTGAAGCGAATATGTTGTAAAATCGAACGGATTAATAAAAAAAACCTATAGAACATACTGATATCG
>LUZO01000417.1 GCA_001603685.1 Bacteroidales bacterium Bact_23 | reverse complement strand
AAAGCATAAGGAGCTCGGTTTGTCAGAGAAAAATCAAAATTAATTCCGGTATTCAGTTACCTGAATTAGTTAATTGTTATTTTTGTATCTGACTCTGATATGAACCTTTAAACAGATCGAAAAACGATGAAAAAGATACACATTCTCATACTTATTGTTGTTGTGGCTGCCATTGGTGTTGTGCTGAGCCTGTCCATGAACTCATCCACCTATGCCAGTTTCGAGGAGGCATCGCAGCATCCGGGCAGGGAGTATCATGTAATTGGAACCCTTAGCCCGGGACGCCCCATTGAGTACGATGCAATGAAAGATGCCAACAGCTTCACTTTTTATATGCTCGACAACGACAGCACTGAAATGAAAGTGAAGTTCAGCGATACCAAACCGCAGGATTTCGAAAAGCTGGATCAGATTGTGGTAATCGGAAAGATGAAGGATGGCTATTTTGCTGCGCACAAGATGAATCTGAAATGCCCTTCGAAATACAACAGCGATGACATGCCCGAAGGATATGAGCATACCATTATAGGCGGGCAATAAACGGAAATCCCTACGCTTACTCTTTTTTCTCCGGTTTCAGGTCAAATTTTATACTGATATCATCTATCAGCAGTTCGCCTGATTTGTTGTTCCAGATATAAACCTTGATCAGGTCAGAGGGGTCGAGGGTGTCGGGTAACTGAAAGGTGGCGCTGACTTTCTTCCATTCTCCCCCCGAAGCAAAGAAGTCGGAAATGGAGAAGCTCTGGTAATAGCCTTTGTCGTCAATAGAGACAACCATAGAGCCTTCAGGCGCCGGTTTATCCGAATATACCATTGCTTCATAGGTGAGCCGCTCAGGTTGTAGCGCCGATACATATCCAAGTTTCTGTTCAAATACCAGGCTGAACTCGTGTTCGTGGTCAAGCTGAACGGCATATTTTCCAGAAAAGGCATGACCCTCTTTGATGGTGCCTTCGTTTTTCCACGATAAAGGGGTGGCCGACAGCAGTGAATCCGGGTTTTCGAGGTTGGTGCTGAATGTGACAGATGGTTTTTTTTCTGCTTCAGGATCAGGATAAGTACCGCATCCGGCAGCAAAAAGAATAATCAGGCACAGTATTGCATGTGTTCTCATTCGTTTCTTTTAAAGGTTAAGGTTAACCAACTTCAGAGTTGTTTCGTTCTGCTTTCTTTATAAGGCTATTTATAGGCAATAAGTTTGTCAACCACCTTGTTAAGCAGTACCTGATTGCCTTCCACAAACAGTTTACCGGCCTGATGCAGTGCTTTCAGGTTTTGCGGCGAAGCGTCATCCATATCACTTGATGCTTCATCAAGGCCGGGTTCAAGTCTGATGAAATCGTCAGGGGTATCGGTTGTTTCCCAGATTTTCCGCAACTGATAGCTCACCGTCTCGGCATTTCCCGACATCATGATGTCGATAATCGGCTTTATCCATTCAATCATGCCCCAGTCTTTGGCTTTTTCATACGGATAGGGTTTTTTCACCGATCCCGTTCCAATGGAAACAATCATCATTTCAGCGGCATGAGGGCGATCGGGATGCAGCGGATCGTCGCATATATCCGAGAAGGCAATACCTCGCGCTTCGGCATAGGCGCACATGGCCGGATTGTTTGCAAATACTCCGCCATCAATCAGCGGGTAGGCAATGCCGTAATCCGAAGTTACCAGCGCAGTTTCAAAATAGGTAGGCGCTGCTGAGGTGGCTCTGGCTATCTCTTTAATCAGAAAGTTATGCGTATTTTTTTGTTTGGCATCTATCTGATTGAAGAAATGTGCCCGCCTGGTTTTAATGTCGTAAGCGGTTATCAGGCAGGGCTTCAGAAGCTCGCTGAGTTTGGTGTTGCCGAAATAATCATCAAGCGCTTTTTCAAGTTCGGCAGCATTGTATTTTTCGTCGGCAAGGCCTCCTTTGCTTTTTATGGTTTGCCAAACGCTGATGCTGAATATTTTCCCTCCCCTTTTCAGATAAAGGTTCACTGCCTCTTCGGCTGTGAATTTGGGGCGGTCGGTAGGATTGCCATTCTCGTCTCTTGCAGGGATAAGATAGGCACATGTAAGGATGCCGCCGGTACTGGTGCCGGCAACCAGATCGAAATAATCGGAAAGCCGCACATGGTCACCTTCGAGCGCCCTGAGCCTGTCTTCAATATAGGTAAGGATAACACCGGGGATTATACCGCGAATTCCCCCTCCGTCAATTGAAAGAATACGAATTTTTTTCCTTGCCATAACTTTATAAATTTGGAATATCCAAAGTTAAGAAACTTGAAAGCGAAATAAAAATAATTAACAAATTATTAACGCTTGTTGTCCGATGCAGAAG
>LUZO01000416.1 GCA_001603685.1 Bacteroidales bacterium Bact_23 | reverse complement strand
TTTTTTTTTTTTTTTTTTTTTTTTATCCCGGAAACGGTAATGGAAATGAATTGAGCGGGACAGGGATGCCGCCAATTCCTGAAAAAGCACTATTTTTGGTCTTACGGAGAAACGGCAAGGCGGAAATCGTGTTGAGCGGCCGGATTTCCTGAACTTATGGTGAACCGGTGCTGTTGATAATTATGTTCCCGCATTGTTTTGAAAAAGAAAAACCCATGAAAACATCCTGTTTTTCAGTTCCGGCAAACCGGATAATGACGCTTGTTTTTATTCTCTTCATCCTGAAGTTTGGCTTTGCCCAGGATGTAAGCCGCGATTTGCAGAAGCCTCCGGCTCTGGACGAATCCCGGATAAGGGAGTTGTGGATGGAGCAGCCGCCGGGCGTTCAGGTTGGTTTTGGTACGGCATCGGTACGGTATCCGCAACAGTTGCCACCTTCGGGTAATATGAGCGGCACCTGGAAGGTGAGCGGCTGGAAGAACGAGAAGGTAAATACCCAGTTTCTGGTCTGGTCGAAGGAGGGGATTGATAATTTCAGTTGGGTTCTGAGCGAACTGAAAGCCGGAAATGGCAGAACCATTGGCGCGGAGGCCTTTTCGGGCGGGCCGGTGGAGTATGTGATGACCGACGAGTTCAGGGATGGCTGTGGCTACCGTCGTAGCGCCGATTTCGATTCATCAATGGTGGCGGACATCATCCGCTCCGATAGGCTTGCCTCATCCGTTGCTGCCATGCATACACAGCCGGTGTGGCTGGGCATACAAATCCCCGTTGATGCGGCGCCGGGGCTCTACAAGGCTACGCTCACCATTAAGGCCGGCGGAAGGGATTATCCGCTGATGATTGAACTTACCGTTGTTGACAGGGCGCTGCCCTTCAGCAAAAACCGGACATTTCAGCTGGATCTGTGGCAGCATCCCGCCGCCATTGCCAGGGTGCACAATGTGCCGCTGTGGAGCAACGAGCACTTCAGCCTGATGCGGAACTACTATACCATGCTTGCATCCCTTGGCCAGAAGGCCATCACTGCCAGCATTGTGGACGAACCGTGGAACCATCAGACTTACGACGATTACCCCGGACTGGTGAAATGGACCAGAAAACGCGACGGAAGCTGGAAGTTCGATTATGCCCTCTTCGATAAATATGTGGGCTTTGTAATGAGCTGCGGCATTGACCGGAGGATAAACTGCTACAGCATGATACCCTGGAAAATTGAATTCAGCTATTATGACGAAGCCGCCGGAAAAGAGCTGGCATTCACCCACAGTGTCGGCACGGATGAGTACAACGCTTTTTGGGAAACTATGCTGAGAGACTTCACGGCCCACCTGAAAAAGATGGGGTGGTTCGGCATAACCGCCATAGCCATGGATGAGCGGCCGATGGATGCGATGAAATCGGTGATTGCACTGCTGAAGTCGATAGACCCGGAGTGGAAGATTGCCCTGGCCGGCGATTACCACGATGAAATAGAGGGAGATATCTACGATTATTGTCTGGCTTCGCGTTTTACCTTCCCCGATAAGGTGCTGAAAGCCCGCGAGGAGAGTGGAAAGCTGAGTACCTGGTACACCTGCTGCACCGAAGTCTATCCCAACCTGTTCACCTTTTCGGCACCCGATGAGGGGGTGTGGATAGGCTGGTACACCGCTGCCGCCGGATTCGACGGCTATCTGCGGTGGGCATACAACAGCTTTACGGCAAATCCGCTGAAGGACAGCCGTTTTACCGCATGGCCGGCAGGCGATACCTATCAGGTATATCCCGGGCCGCTCCCCTCAATCCGGTTCGAGAAACTGAACGAAGGCATTCAGGATTTTGAGAAGATCAGGCTGCTGAGGGAGGAATTTAAAGTCCGTAATGAAACCGAAAAGCTGAAACGGCTTGAAGAGGAACTTGCCGGGTTTAAAATCAGTACACTCTCATCGGTTTCTGCGCAGGAGATGGTTGAAAAGGCCAGGATTCTGTTAAATGAATAAGTATTAAAAGGTTGAAAATGAAAAAATTGCTTTATGGGCTGATAGCCGCTTCTGCGCTTCTTTTTGTTGTTTCGTGCGGAACAGGCAACCGGCAGCCTGCAGCCGGCGACAATCACGGAATCAGGGTGATGACCTACAACATCCACCACTGCAACCCGCCGGAGAGGGAAGGGGTGATTGATGCGGATGCCATTGCGGCAGTAATTGCCGCTGCGGGTGCCGATGTAGTTGCCCTTCAGGAGGTGGATGTCAACACCGGGCGCAGCGGAGGCATTGATCAGGCTGCGCTGCTGGCTGAAAAGGCGGGTTACTCCGATTACTATTTCGGAAAGGCGATGGATTACGACGGAGGGCAGTATGGTATAATGATCCTTTCGAAATATCCGCTGTCGGAAACCACCACCCACCGGCTGCCCATGGCCGGATCGGAGATTGAAGAGCCGCGGGTGCTGACGGCTGCAACGGTAAGCCTTCCCGGCGGTAAAACCTTCCGCTTTGGCTCCGTACATCTGGAAGCATACAACGATGAAAGCAGGTTGCTTCAGGCAAATGAGATATGCCGCATAGCCGCTGAAACCGAAGTTCCGTTTATTCTTGCCGGCGATCTGAATGCTTATGAAGGCGATGAGGTGATCCGGATATTTGATGAGGTTTTTACCCGTACCTGCCGCGATTGCCCTCCCACCTTCGATGAGGAGGGCGAAACCGGCGCCATAGATTTCATTCTGTTCCATCCCGCCGGTGCGCTAAAGGTATTGAAACACAAGGTGATTCAGAACCGCGAAGCCTCGGACCATATGCCGGTTATAGCTGATCTGGAGTGGGTTGAAGATTAACTGATTAAAGATGAAATTATGAGAAGATTGTTGTTTTATGCCTTGTTCCTTACGCCGGTGCTGCTGAATTCCTGTGCGCAGCCGGAACAAAATGCCGCTCCGGTTCCCGACTGGGAGGAGAACTTTGATCAGGAAGGTTCGTTCGATACCACAATCTGGTCGAAAATACCGCGGGGAACCGCCGACTGGAACCGCCACATGAGCGACTACGACGGTTGTTATGCCATGCGCGACGGGAAGCTGGTTCTCAGAGGCATTATAAACCCCGGAATTGCCGGTGATACCGCCAGATATCTGACAGGCGGCGTTTATACAAAGGGAAAGGTCGCCTTTGGCTTTGGCAGGCTCGAGGTGTGTGCCCGGCTGAATGGTGCCGAAGGAGCCTGGCCTGCTTTCTGGATGCTGGCTGAGGGGAAAAAACATCCGCAGGGAGGCGAAATAGATATCATGGAACGGCTGAACTACGATACCATCGTTTATCAGACCGTGCACTCCTATTATACCATTCAGCTGAATATCAAGGACAATCCGGTGCATTACGGCACGGCTCCCTTCGATCCTGAGGGGTTTAATGTATTTGCGGTTGAGAAGCATCCCGATAGTCTGGTGTTTTTTGTAAACGATAAAAGGACATTTGCCTATCCGCGCATCAGTACCGATAAGGAATCGCAGTTCCCGTTTGCCGATGGTGATCACTACCTGCTGCTTGATATGCAGCTGGGTGGCGGCTGGGTGGGTGCCGTTAATCCCGCTCACCTCCCGGTAGAGATGGAAATTGACTGGGTCAGGTTTTTTGGCCGGAGGCCGGAGGTCAGAGGTCGGAAGTCGGAGTCCGCCGCGGCGGAAGAAGTAAGAAGTAAGAAGTAGGAAAAGTTTTTATTCCTAATGTCAAATGTGCCGACAGGCGCTGCATCCGCCAGAGGCGGACCGCCGCCACAAGCGGCTGGTGCAAATGTCCCAGCCTCGGGCCGGGACTGCAAATCTGCCGACAGGCGGTGCAAATCCTCAAATTTTCATCCGCCGCGGCGGAGCGCCGCCAGGCGCTTCAAATCTTCATCCGCCAGAGGCGGACTCAAATGCGCCATAGGCGCTTCAAATCCGCCGATAGGCGGATCAAATCTTCAAATCTCTTCCCCCCAATCAAGCAGGCGGCGTTCTCCTTCAAGGGAGCGGATTTCAGTTACATCCTGACTGACTTCCAGGGTGCCCCGGTAAGTACCGGCACTGTCTCTAAGTGCAAAGTAGCGGATATGGATAAATCTTCCCCTGAGGTTAATCCAGAAGGCGGCATTGTCTTTTTCTCCTTTTCTGAACGCTTCCACAATGCGGGTTACCATATGAACGCTTTCGGGCGGATGGCAGTTGTGCACCTTCCGGCCGATAATGGCTTTTGAGCGCGGGAAGATGCGGTGGGCGCTGCCCGAGAAATAGCGGACGGCATCGTTTTCATCGACATAAGTTACATCAACCGGCATGGTTTCGAGCAGCAGTATGATCTGCTCCCGGGTAAGTGCGCCGGTTAGCAGGTCAATCAGTCCGCCGGAGAGGGGAGAGGGTTCTGTGGCAGTTGCCTGTTGTGCCGGCGGCTGAATGTAGCACCACCCCGTTTCGTGTGATTGCTGCATCATTTCATGCCATGCCGAAGGGGGAATCGAGCGGAGGGCAACCGGAAAAACTATCTGCTCCTCCCTGAACATAATGGGCAGCACCACAAAGAACAGGTCTGCGGTGAGCCGGTTCAGTTGCCTGAGGCCTGGCGACGGCTGTTTCAGCAGCTCATCAAGCTGTTTCATCAGTCTGCGGAAATCGTCGTGGAACGACCACATCAGCTGAATGCAGCGGTATTTCGCAAAGTTAGCCTCGAGATAGGGGAAAAGGATATTCTCCTTTTTGATGTAGTGCAGCTCATACGGTTTCAGTTCGGCAACCAGTCTTCCCATTCCGGCAAAAAGAGGGGGATGTTCCGCTTTGGGCAGGGTGTTCAGCTGTTTTACGGTGTCGCGTATTTCCTCGATCAGCTCCTTTGCCTTTTCGTTTTCGAGCATCAGGTAGTGGAGGAAATGGCCTTCCTGCGGCTTTTCCCACTCCCGGCTGTTGAGCGACTTGTAAAAGATGTTGATCAGTTTGGTGACGATCTCCTTAATCCGCGCAAAATCGTACCGTTGCAGCAGATCGTCGAGCAGTTGCATGGCCTCTTCGGGGCTGACCGATTCAATATCGGCGCGGTACTTATCGTAAAGCGCCCTGCCTTCCCTGCCTTCGGCTATGCCGCAGCAGTAGTTGTAAAGGTTTTGGTAATGCTCCTGTTGGTTGGCAATAAATTCCGGCATAAATTCAATGTGTTATCTGGTGTTGCTGAGTTCCAGAATCATATCGCTGTATGATTTGTCAATGATGTCCTCGTTTTTCAGCCCAAAGAAATCAAAAAATCTGTTACACTGTTCCTTTAGTTCATCTGTGGTGAATGTCCCTTTTTCATCGATCGCCTCCACTTCGATAAATGTACCGAGCCGGTCAACCAGATCGAAATGAAACTTTACATTGTCTTTAAAATAGATCTTCCGTCTTTTGGTTACCACAACCTTGATTCCCAATTGTTTTGTCAGAATTTCCTTTAAAGCGGCATCCGGTTTATGCTTGTACAGGATGACTTTCGACTCCTTTGCGCCGGCATAATCCTCTCTTTCGTAGTTGATTAGCGAATTTTCAATATTGCCTTCCCTCAGTTTCAATCTTCCGTGTGCAGCATTGAAATAGGTATCAGTCTGATGGTCAATCCCCCTGAACTCGGGATGCAGTGTCAGCAAACGGTTTTCAGGTTCTTCGATATCGTCAACCCTGGCTTTAAACTCAAAATTCTTCAGATTCATCGGCTATAAGTGATTTAACGGCAGCCGGATAATTTCCGGTGATGCAGAGAGACAAAGATAGCCGTTTTACTAATTTTAACGAGGGTTGACTACGCCCGTTTTATTCCCGGATACGGCTGCGCACAGCAGTGATATTTATTTACTGATGCCGGTTGGTTAAGCTTGCCTGCGGTATTCTTTTTGCTGAATTATTGTAGAAACAGCTGTAATCCGGGTGGTATTTTCCCCAAATAAATGATTAGGTTATGAAAAAGGTTCTAGTAGTCATATTTTTGTTTTTCGTTGCATTGTATGCTGATGCACAATCGCTTGTGCGCCAGGGTGCAACTTCGTACGGTACGGTTTTGTACAACTGGGATGGTCAGTTTCTGCGCAAGGGGCCAAATTCGTACGGCGAAATTATTGTAAGCTGGGATGGCGTCAACATCCGGAAAGGAGGCACCTCATACGGCGATGTGCTTTACAACTGGGATGGCAAAAACCTGAGGCAGGGCCACACAAGCTATGGAGCCATCCTTTATAACCGGGACGGTAAGCATATCCGCCGCGGAGGAACCTCATACAGCGATATCCTGTATAACCTTGACGGCAACCTTATCAGGCAGGGGGGGGCTCGTACGGCACGGTTTTGTACAATATCGAAGGGAAGATACCCGTCCCGATTCTGATTTTTATTGTGGAGTGAGCGGTGGCACTATGTTTTGCGGTTTTATTTCAGCAATTCATTAATCTTTTCCATTATCTCTGCTCTGTCTGCCGGGTGGGGGGCTTTATCATTCAAAACCTTTCCGTTTTTATCAATCAGCAGATAATGCGGTATTCCGGTAATATTGAATTTTTCTCTCATCAGGCTGGTTTGTTGTTTATCCAGCCAATAGTGGTATCCGCTTATCTGCTCCTGTTTTATCGCTTTATCCCAGTTCTCATTTTTACAACTATAACCGAAATATAAAAATACGACATCTTTGCCGGAATATATTTGCTGAAGTTTTTTGGATGATTTAAACCCTTCCCGGCAGGGCGAACACCAGTCGGCCCAGAAATCGACATAAATAACTTTGCCTTTAAACTGTTTTATTATCCGGTCAAAGAAGGATATGGGCTCTCCCGATGGTTTAATCTGACTAATGAAGAATGTGTTTTCCGCATAGGTGTTATATCTGTTTTCTTCCACTATTTTCTGGTCAATCCTTTCCAGCATTACTTTCTTTATTATGGGGTCGGGGATGTTTTGCAATATCCATACCCTTGCTTCATTGCCTGCAGAAATAAAGGAGAGCTGGGTGAGGAATTGATCTGCTGCATACAACTGTGCAAAGATGCTGTGCTGGTATTTTAACATAATTGGATCAAATTCAAGCAAAAAACGCCTTCTTTTAATACTGTCCGGAACTAAATGCCAGTATTGCCCAATTGTTTTTTGGTAATCTGCATTTATTTCATTTGCCCTTCTGTTTATAAAACTGTCATAATCAAGGGCGTTTGTTGCATGTGTTTTATAATCAAAATCTTCCGCCTTTGGAGCCGGTTTTTCTATCAGCTTTTTAATTAATTGTTGATCCCCGTCGGTTTCGGCGATTGATAAAAGGTAATTCAATAAGTATTTTTTAACTCCTTCAGATGCTAATCCCAATGGGTTTGTAGAATGATACATGCTCAAATAGTTAATGTAAGACATATAGGAAGTACTTACTATACCAGCAAGTGAAAGATCATCCGCTTCTTCAATCCGGTCAGTATATTCCGGTCCAAGATTTTGAAACCGCCTTCTGTTTATCTGATAACAATACAAGTCCCCTAGTAGTCTGTTTTCCAGGTATTTATGATAGTACTCCTGCGCTTTTTTGCTGCATTGGTGCCTGATAAGAAGAGAATCAATTTTTAGCTTTTCCTGTCTGTGGAACTCTTTTCTCCATGCAAGGTATTCAAGTTGAGGCATTTCTTCAATATTGTCAATTACGATAGCCGGATTGGGGTTGATAAACTTTTGGTATTTGCCATCCAATAAAGTTATTTCTTCCGTTAGCATTGCATTGCTTCCCATATAATGATTGATTTGCCAGTCAGAAACAGAATCCCACCAGCGGCTGTCTTCGGTAACCTTTTTCAACAGTTTGTTAAAGGCTACGATGGTTGTATCGCCGGGTGAAATCAGCACCTGAGTCATTGTACTGCCATCAATCACCAAAAGGACCATTTGGGGATTAAAAGCTCTGAAACCAACCTCGAATTTACCGACCGGATCTATATTAAAAGTTGTTTTTGCAAACTCAGCTTTATGACCATTTAATGCATGATAAAGCAAAACATCTCCGCTCCCGATATAAAGGTCAGGATCGTAATCCTCAATAAAACCCATGATTACAGCCGTATCATCCACCATCTGAATATTGCCGAAGCCATTTTGATCGTAGTTTCGGAAACTGGGGTCAACGGCTTTCACTTTGGTGAGTTTCCATCCTTTTCCGCCCGGTGAATTCACGGAAATGGTATTATCGTCAATAATATCTATGTTAAATTTATGTTTCCGTTTTTGATTCTTCAGCACGATCTTTACTTT
>LUZO01000415.1 GCA_001603685.1 Bacteroidales bacterium Bact_23 | reverse complement strand
ATTTTTGATGATAATTAAGGCTAAATAACAAAATAACCTCTTGCAGGTTCAAAAATAGCACAATTATGTTTCGAATGTATTGCCGTTCGATTTCATTTCGCTGTTTTTTTTGTCTGCCTTTCAGGCAACTTTCAGCCGCAGGGAATACCGGTTGAAAAATATAATAGACCAATTATCATTCTGTCCGGTTGCTCTATATATTTTAACCATCCGTATTAGCGATTATAAATACAATTCGTATAAAAGGCGCCAGGAAGATTTGCAACAGACAAAAGAAGAAGCCGGAACGATTGACCCCGGCTTCTCAATAAATCCATTTTGTAACTCTTGTCCGTGATTTTTTGCAATACAGAAAGATACAGCCCTTAACGCATATCAATTACATCAACGCCGGGATAATCCTCAATCCTGAAGCTGAACATACTATCTTTGTAAGGTAAGTCGGTTTCAAACTTATTTACCTGATAAGTATAAGAGCTTCCGTTTTTATCAAAAATGGTAATGCTGCTCACCATTTTCTTTGCACGGTCAACGGTAACTTTTACGCTGCTGAAATTCTTTTTCTGGTTAGGAGTCAGCTCAATAATCTGCTGTTTGGCATTCTCTTCCAGAAGTTTGGCTTTGTAATTTTCGTTGTAAGAGCTGAGCAGATTGGTAGGGGTAAAGCTATCGTCGTCTTTGCTTACATTGTTGATCTGCACTTCGTTGGCATCTTTCAGATAAGTCCATACGGTTTTCCCGTTGCTGATCACTTCCTGACCTGTAAATGAAAGTTTATAGCTGTCGCCTTTCGAAAACAGAACACCTTTAAAGCTGTCGTTGATTTTCTGAGCCTTATTTTCCATCTGATAGGTAAACTCAATGCGGATGGTTTTATACGCCTTTGTTTTAGCGGCAACTTCGTCAAGAATGGTCTGCGCTTTTTTATTTGCCTGAGGAAATGCAGTTATTGTAATAATCAGTCCCAGAAGTGCCAGTGATAATTTTTTCATTTTTCGGGTTGTTTAAAAATTGTTAAAGTTATTATCCGGTTTAAGGTCCTTCAAAAACTGTTCCAATGCCATTTCATTTGCAATTTTTACCTCACGGGCCTTACTACCTTCAAACGGTCCTACGATTCCGGCGGCTTCGAGCTGGTCGATGATTCTTCCGGCACGGTTGTAGCCGAGTTTTAGCTTTCGTTGCAGCAGCGAGGTGCTTCCCTGCTGGGTCTGCACAATAATTCTGGCAGCATCTTCAAACAGTTCATCTCTTTCCGAAGGATCCAGGTCCACCTCTTTGGCATCCTGATCATCGGAATATTCCGGAAGTGCGAAGGCACTCGGATAACCGCGCTGCGAGCCAATAAATTCAGTGATGCGTTCCACCTCTGGAGTGTCAACAAAGGCGCATTGCAGTCGGATAAGATCACTGCCGGTTGAAAGCAGCATATCGCCGCGCCCCACAAGCTGATCGGCGCCGCCGCTATCGAGAATGGTCCGGGAGTCAATTTTCGAGATTACCCTGAACGCTACACGGGCAGGAAAGTTCGCTTTGATGGTTCCGGTAATAATATTCACCGAAGGCCGCTGGGTAGCTATAATCAGATGGATACCGATGGCGCGGGCAAGCTGCGCCAGACGGGTAAGGGGCGTTTCTATCTCTTTGCCGGCTGTCATAATCAGGTCGGCGAACTCGTCGATTACAACTACGATATAGGGAAGAAAGCGGTGTCCCTCAATCGGATTGAGCCGGCGGTCGATGAATTTGGCATTATACTCTTTAATATTCCTTACCTGAGCATCCTTCAGCAGATCGTAACGGTTGTCCATCTCAATATTCAGGGAGTTGAGGGTCCTCACTACCTTTCGGGTATCGGTGATGATGGCTTCCTCCGAGTCGGGAAGTTTGGCCAGGAAATGCCGCTCAATCTTCGAAAATAAGGTAAGTTCTACCTTTTTCGGATCGATCATTACGAACTTTATCTGCGATGGATGCTTTTTGTACAGCAGTGAAGTGATAATGGCGTTCAGCCCGACCGATTTCCCCTGCCCGGTTGCACCGGCCATAAGGATATGCGGCATTTTTGTCAGATCGGCGATGTAAGGTTCGTTCTGAATGGTCTTACCCATACCGAACGGCAGCTCGAATTTGGTGCTCAGAAAGCGCTCATTGCCCAGAATTGATTTCATGGACACAATTTCGGGCTTCAGGTTGGGCACTTCAATGCCGATGGTCCCTTTTCCGGGAATGGGTGCAATGATGCGGATCCCCATTGCTGCAAGGCTCAGAGCTATGTCGTCTTCCAGATTTTTGATTTTTGATATTCTGACACCCGGTGCAGGAATAATTTCGTAAAGCGTAACCGTGGGTCCGATGGTGGCCTTTATTTTGTCGATTTGAATGTTGTAGTTTTTTAATGTATCGACAATCCGGTTTTTGTTCGATTCAAGCTCATCCTTCTGTACTGTAAAATTTGTTCCGCTGCTGTAGTCGTCGAGCAACTCAAGGGTTGGAGGCTGGTAGTCGGACAACTCAAGCGTAGGGTCGTATTCCATATCGATGGTAAAGCGTTTCGGGAGCTCTGCCGGCTCCTGATTTCCGGTCAGCGCTTCGATATTCTCTATGGTTAATTCAATTTCCTCTTCAGGATTATCCGGTACTTTAGTTTCTTTGGTCTGAACAACAGTTTCGAAGCCGTTTTCTTCGGTGGTCAGTTGAATGGCTGAGTTTTCGTTGTCCGTTGTCTCGTCTTCAACGGCAAATTCTTCCATATTATACCTGTCTTCAAGCGGTATCTGAGAATTTCTTCGTCTGTTTCCGGTTCCGGCCGCTTCATTTTCATAGGTATCAACTTCTTCGTCATCCCTTTTGCTGCCGGGATGTTTGGGCAGCTCAATCGGCATATTGAAAGCAAAAACGAGAATCGCTATCAATGAGAAGATAAGAAAAATGATGGTTCCCGGCTTTCCGAGCAGCCCTACCAGCCATTCGGCACTATGGTATCCGGTAATGCCTCCCAGAATGGCCAGTGAAGAACTGCCATTAAATATGAAACCAAGGGCAAGCGGAAGCCACAGAAGTCCGAGCAGTGAGTTGAGGATGGTTTTGCCTACCGGAAGAATGGAGATTTTCAGCGATAAGCGCAAACCGCTTACCAGTAGAATCAGGATAATGAGATAAGCTGCAATGCCAAACCCCTTTTTTACAAACAGTATTGATAATGCGGCACCAAGCCGGCCGGTCCAGTTCTCAACCGGAATGGAGTTGTCCGTCAATACGCGGTAGAAGGACAGGTTGGAGAAAAAGTCGTCGGCACTCCATTTGAAGTTGATAAACAGGTACGACGAGAAAGCAAAAAGCAGATAGAGGGCGAACAGGATAAAGAATACACCAATAATCTTTACGCCACGACTATCCGCGGAGAAGGAGGGGAGCTTTATCCCGCTATTCTCTGCTCCTTTTTTACTTTTTCTTGCCGCTGTTCCTGAATCTTCCTTCCGCAGGGCGTTTTTTTTCAGGGTATTTCCCTTTTTCGCCATTGAGTTACTGTTGTTTTAAGATGCTGACAAATTTACAAAAACCGGATGACCTTTATAAAATGAAATCCCCTGATTTAAC
This sequence comes from Bacteroidales bacterium Bact_23, assembly GCA_001603685.1. Lineage (GTDB taxonomy): Bacteria > Bacteroidota > Bacteroidia > Bacteroidales > Lentimicrobiaceae > Lentimicrobium. The sequence continues at coordinate 6,319 of LUZO01000415.1, read as the reverse complement.
TCTCACGGAATCCTTTTATTATACAAGGTCAACCGGTTTTTAAAAAATCCGGTTTCTGCCGGTAATGGCATTAGTGTCCGCCGAACAGTTGCCGGAGCTGATCCGGAGTCATTTCCGTGTATCCTGACGGAACATCAAAATCTTTATTCGAAACTTTACCTTTTTCTACACTGATTGCTGTCAGATACATATTCATACCCTGCATTTTAAAGTGGAATTCCATGGGGATTCCGGGCAGTGTGCGGTATTCGTTATCATAAAACAGTTTGTTGTCGCCAAGGGCTTCGGTGTAGTACGCGATGGTTGGCGCATCCTTGCTCTGCTGATCGCCGAAATGTATTTCAGCCTTTTTGCACGGATAGCCGGCAATCTCCTTTGTTTCCTTGGTAATCTCGACTACCGGCTCTTTTGACTGCGGTTTTTCCCTGTCCTTTCCGGGATTGAGGGCTACCTTTTGTCCAAGCATATCGAGCAGAATAATGGTTGACTGCTGGTCAGAATCAATGAGAAAAGTCTGGCTAATTCCTGAAACAGTCATTTCGATGCGGGCTTTGTTGCCGTTTACCATAAGTTTCATTACCTGTGGCATCATGGCCTGCTGCGAGGCATCAATCTGAGAGTCGGGGTAGGTGATCTTGTATGTGATGGTTCCTTTAAAAGGCCCGGCTGCTTTTGCCGTAATGGTTCCCGACAGGGTAAACGCCAGGGTCAGAACCATGATTGAATAGAAATACCTTTTCATCTTTGTGGTTTTTTGTTGGTTGAAAAAAGTCTTCTTTTAATTTTATTCTTCTTCGTGAATTACGATTTTATTGATTTTATCGCCGGCTCTGATAAGGTCGATTACTTCAAGCCCCTCATAAACCTTGCCAAAACAGGTATGATTTCTGTCGAGATGTTGGGTATTCTGGCGGTTGTGGCAGATGAAGAATTGCGATCCCCCTGTATTTCTGCCGGCATGAGCCATTGAAAGTACGCCACGGTCGTGATACTGGTTGTCGCCGTCGAGCTCGCATTTGATTGTATATCCGGGGCCACCTGTTCCGGTGCCGTTGGGACATCCGCCCTGAATTACAAAATCAGGAATTACCCGGTGAAAGGTCAGACCGTCATAGAATCCTTCTTTTGAGAGTTTTACGAAGTTTGCAACGGTATTGGGGGCGTCCTTTTCGTAAAATTTTACTTTCATAAGCCCCTTTGCTGTGTGTATCTCTGCAGTAATCATATTTAAAGTTTTTAGTTGTTTTAATGAATTGTTCTGAAAAGTTTCTTTGTTCTGATTTTTCCGCCGAACAGCGGTTTGTTTTTATCGAGTGAAAGCCATACGAAAACGGCTTTCCCAACAATGTGATCCTGAGGAACGAAGCCCCAGAAGCGAGAGTCGGCCGAATTGTGACGGTTGTCGCCCATCATCCAGTAGTAGTCCATTTTAAAGGTGTAGGATGTGGCGGGTTTACCATTTATCAGGATGGTATTTCCCTGGATTTCAAGGTCGTTAAGTTCGTAATTTTTAATAATCCTTTCGTAAAGCACTATGTTTCCAGGATTGATGTCAACCGTAGCTCCTGCCTTGGGAATAACCAGCGGTCCGTAATTGTCAACATTCCACGGATAAGCTGAGTCGAACGGAAAGATGTAGGGTTGCCAGAATCCGGCCGGCTGAATAATTTTCTTAACCTCCTTCACATTGATGAATCCTTTCATCTTTTCAGCCGCTTCGTTAGTCAGGGTAAGTACATATTCATCCGGGCCTGCCATACCTATGTCTTCGGTAATATCGAGTTTTTCAAGGATCATTGGGTTGAGTCGCGAACCATCTGTTTTTATAATGTACTTAAACTGAGCAAGTTCAGGATATTCGGCAGGCTTGCCGTTTATATATACAACCTGATCCTTAATCTGCAGGGTATCGCCGGCAATGGCCAGGCAGCGCTTGATGTAATTTTCACGCTTGTCAACCGGGCGATAGACCACCTCGCCGAAATTTACCTTATCGGTCCATACGCGTTTGCGCGAGTAATCGCGGACAAGCGCATAATAGCTCTGATTCTGGACCCTGAGCGCAACGGTGTCGCCATCGGGGTAGTTAAATACAACCACATCGTTGTTTTTAACTTTTGTAAAACCGGGGAAACGGTAATACGGCAGCTTTATCCATTCAAGATACGATTTTGTGTTTTCAGTTCCCGGCAGGGTATGGTGCACAAACGGAAAGGCAATCGGAGTGTTGGGTACTTTCGGACCGTAGCTCAGTTTGCTTACAAACAGGAAGTCGCCTACCAGCAACGATTTCTCCATTGAAGAGGTGGGAATGGTGTAGGCCTCAATCATAAAAATCCGGATGATGGAAGCGGCAATCACAGCAAATATGATGGCATCAATCCATTCGCGCGCAACGGTTTTTTTGAATCTGATCCATTTGTCGGGTGCGGTATAGTTGGCCTGCTTTTTAATTCCAAGCCAGGGCAGGTATATTAGCGGAAAAATCACGGCAAGTGCCTGCTGGCCAAGACTGTGTATCTTATAGCACTTCAGCGTTTCCACAATCATCAGCATTACCACAAATGCATTGATGAAAGGGATGATCAGAAAAATGTACCACCACAAGGGCTTGCCGATGATTTTCAGCCAGATGTAGTAATTGTAAAAAGGGATTACTGAATGAAAACCGGGAAATCCGGCGTGTTCGAATGTTTTCCACAGCAAAGCCGGGAAGAAAATCAGCAATATGATCAGGATGAGAGTCGGTGACATAATCTTTTTGTTAATGCTTTGCCTGTTACGCCTTTTTTTTGCAATATTACATTTTTAATTCAATTAATGGTTGCTGTTGAGCAAATCAGCCATTCCGAAAAACCCTTTTCTGCCTTTAAGCCATTCTGCTGCCAGTATTGCACCCAGTGCAAACCCACGACGGCTGTGTGCTGTGTGTTTTATTTCTATATCATCTGTGTCAGAACTCCACCTAACAATATGCGTGCCGTTAACTTCGCCAATTCTTTCGCTGGTGACCGGAAGTTTACCTTTTTCCGGATTATTTCCGGTTGACCATTCCGAATAGGCTTCATTTTCTTCCATAATTCCGGTAGCCAGGGCAATGGCGGTTCCGCTTGGTGCATCAAGCTTATGGATGTGATGAATCTCATGAATATCAGCGCTATAACCGGTCTGCCTGTTCATCAGGCGGGCCAGTTGCCGGTTTATCTGAAAAAATATATTGACTCCAATGCTGAAGTTCGGCGCATAAAAGAATGCATAATTTCCTGTCCGGCTTCGTTCTATGGCTTTGCTCAGTCCGTCGCTCCATCCGGTGGTGCCTGAAACAACGGGCAATCCAAGGTCAAAGCAGCGGTTCACGGCAAATGCAGCGCTTTGGGGGGTACTGAAGTCAATCAGGATGTCGCATGACCTGATCAGTTCGTCATTTTTCTCCCATTCTTCGGGTGAATCAAGGGTGATTACCACTTCATGGCCACGAGCAACTGCAACTTTTTCGACCTCATGGCCCATTTTGCCATATCCAGATAATGCAAGTTTCAATATATGCAGATTTTGGTTAGAAATTCATGCTTAGTTTCAGCCCTGAGGCTCCGGACATACCGGGGGTAAACGGAGTGATATATGCCGGTTCGATTTTCAGGCTAAGATCATCCGAAATATCGTAGTTGAAAAAGTGGGCATCTACGGCGGCATCAATCACATTGAGGAGGTACCATGCCGCACTGTAAATGATATGCAATTCGACGCGCCTGCGGTAAAAATCGCGGCCACGAAGCAGATCGGCGGGATTAGGGTAGCGTGTAACATATTCGTTATCTGTAGGATAGGTTTCACCTCCGGATACATAACGATAAGCTTCCGTAAATTTGCGCATCTCATCGTGATTAATTTTGATGCTGTATCCCAGATATCCGAATCCGGCGTAAATGACCGGAATTTTCCAGTATTTCTTGTTGTACGCCTGTCCCAGCCCGGGCAATGCCAGCGAATAGATGGTGGCTTTATGCGGCGAGTGCATGGGGCGGGCCTGCTCATTCTCGTTCAAATTCGCTTTAGGCGGAAAATACATCGCATCATCCTGCGCCATAAGGGCTGAAACATTCACCAAAATGCACATCAGGGGGAAAGCCACCGGCAGGATGGCTTTCCCCCTGATGTTGATGAATAAATTGATGAATGTTTTTCTCATATCCGGTGTGCTGGTATATTGTTAACGCGAAAGCAGTTCCTCAAGTATTTTTTCCAGTTGTTTCTGCGAATTAAATGTGATTGCGATGCTGCCTTTGCCTTTCTGATTCAGAGTGACATTTACTTTTGTACCGAACTTTGACGCGATATTTTCGCGCTGTTCTTCCAGTTCGCGGGGCAGTTCAATGGCTTGTGGCTGCCTGCGTGCTGAAGGCTGTTTGTTCAGATTGCGAACAATTTCTTCAACCTCTCTTACCGACAGGTCTTTGCTGATGATATTCTTGAGGATGGTAAGCTGGGTCTGCTGATCATCTATATTGATCAGGGCGCGGGCATGGCCCATTGTTATTTTGTTGTCTCTGATGGCAATCTGCAGTTCGGCGGGCAGTTTCAGCAACCGCATGTAGTTGGTTACCGTCGATCTGTTTTTCCCAACTCGCTGGCTCAGTTCTTCCTGGGTAAGTTCGCACTCTTCGATCAGGCGCTGATAGCTGATGGCTATTTCGAGGGCATTCAGGCTTTCGCGCTGAATATTTTCAACCAGCGCCATTTCGAGCATCTGCTGGTCGTTGGCAATGCGGATGTAGCAGGGAATTTCGTCAAGTCCGGCCAGTTTGGCAGCTTTCAGCCTTCGTTCTCCCGAAATCAGCTGGTACTTGTCGTATCCCATTTTCCTTACCGTGATGGGCTGGATAATTCCCTGTTCCTTAATGGATTCCGATAGTTCATTCAGGCTTTCCTGATCGAAATCTTCGCGGGGCTGGAAGGGGTTAGCCTCAATCTGTTCAATGGGAAGTGAAGCAATGGCTCCTGCAACGAAACCGCCGGAGATGTCACTTGAAGTTATATCGGTATCAGGGCTTTCCAGTATGGCGCTCAATCCACGGCCAAGAGCTTTCTTTTTAGCATTCATGTTCACGGTTCAATTTGTTTCTCGGTTGTTTTGATCCGGGTCAGTTCATTTTTCTGTAATATCTCGCGGGCCAGGTTCAGGTAGTTGATGGCCCCACTGCTGTTGATGTCGTGCATGATGATGGTTTCACCAAAACTGGGGGCTTCGCCAAGTTTGGTATTCCGGTTGATAAGGGTTTCGAAAACCATATCCTGGAAGTGCGTCTTTACTTCATCAACCACCTGGTTGGCAAGCCTCAGCCTTGTGTCATACATGGTCAGCAGAAGCCCTTCGATATCGAGTTCGGTGTTGAGGCGCTGCTGGATAATTTTTATGGTATTCAGCAGTTTTCCCAGCCCTTCGAGTGCAAAATATTCGCATTGTACGGGAATTATCACTGAATCGGCGGCCACAAGTGCATTTACAGTAATCAATCCCAGAGATGGCGAGCAGTCGATGATGATAAAATCATATTCATCTTTGATTTTATGCAGCACCTTACGCATCATAAATTCCCTGTTTGGCTGATTTATCATTTCAATTTCAGCGCCTACCAGATCAATATGCGCCGGAAGCAGATCGAGATTCGGGGTATTGGTTGAAAGAATGATGTTTAATGGTTCAATATCATCAAGCAAACATTCATAGATGCTTGTTTTAATGTTTTTAGGATCAAATCCCACCCCTGAGGTTGCATTGGACTGAGGATCTGCATCAACAACAAGTGTGCGGTATTCAAGCACGGCAAATGCTGCAGCCAGATTGATAGCGGTGGTCGTTTTCCCTACTCCTCCCTTTTGGTTGGCTACGGCGATTATCTTTCCCATCTTTAGTTATTTGTGTAGTAATCAGGTTGTTAGGATAAATGGTGTATTGGGTTTCAATACCCGGCAAAGGTACGTTTTTTATGCCATAATTCAGGGAAGATATGGTGAGGTGTTGAAAAATATAGTGAAATATTTGAAAATAAGCAGCTTGAATTCCGCTTTGCCGGATTGGGCCTGTTTCCGGAATTTCAGAATGGTTTGTAGCAATACGGACTTCATAACAGAGTCCGTTGGAAATGGTCGTCCGGTTCCGGAACCTCTTTTATCCGGACGGTAGAGAAATCGGGGCAGATCTCTGAAGAGTTATATCAGATCCTCGTCTATGGAGTTTGTTCCGCTGAATGCTTCTGATCCGATATCATTGTGGGTGAAGACTTTCTCTTCCGAATTAATAAATGCTACTGTATCTGAA
>LUZO01000414.1 GCA_001603685.1 Bacteroidales bacterium Bact_23 | reverse complement strand
CAGTTACAAGTGTTTAATTATAAGCTTTCTAAATAACAAAAAAAATATTATGCCGGCCAATACCATATTTAAAATCATATCTTTGTGCTGATTTCGGATTTTCATTTTAAGCTTTCCGGTCTTTGCAATCTGCCGGTTTTGCCAGAATTCCGGAACAACAAATATTCCGGTGATGGTTGCATCGGATTGGGAAAGTGCCGGATCGGGCAATCCACTCTGTTTCATGAACTTAATCACACAGTAAAACATAAAAACTATGAATGAAGCGTTGACATCTGAGAAATTAATGGAACTGGAAGACAAGTATGGTGCACACAACTATCATCCGCTGCCGGTGGTTCTGGCAAGGGGAGAGGGTGCCCGGGTATGGGATGTTGAAGGAAATGAATATTTCGATTTTCTGTCGGCATATTCTGCGGTAAACCAGGGCCACTGCCATCCCAAAATCATTGGAGCCCTTACTGAACAGGCTTCAAAAATGACGCTTACTTCCAGGGCTTTTTTCAACGATTCTCTCGGTGTTTATGAAAAGTACATCACCGAATACTTTGGATATGACAAGGTTCTGCCCATGAATACCGGCGCCGAAGCCGATGAAACTGCAATTAAACTTTGCCGCAAGTGGGCCTATACCAAAAAGGGTATTCCTGAGAATGAAGCAAAAATTATTGTTTGCGAAGGCAATTTCCATGGACGAACCATTACCATTGTTTCCATGTCAACCGATCCGGACTCATACGGTGGATTTGGCCCCTTTACTCCGGGATTTGTTAAAATACCGTATAATGATCTCGATGCGCTGGCAAAAGCCCTTGAGGATCCGCATGTTGCAGGTTTTCTGGTAGAGCCTATCCAGGGCGAAGCCGGAGTATTTGTTCCGGACGAAGGCTACCTCTCAAAAGCTTATCAGATGTGTAAGGAGAAGAATGTTCTCTTTATGGCTGATGAAATCCAGACCGGAATTGCCCGTACCGGTAAGCTGCTCGCCTGCGACCATGAAAATGTTCGCCCTGATGTGCTGTTGCTTGGCAAAGCGCTCTCAGGCGGTGTTTATCCGGTTTCAGCCGTTCTTGCCGATGACGATATTATGCTCTGCATTAAACCGGGCCAGCACGGATCAACTTTTGGCGGGAACCCGATAGCCGCACGCGTTGCCATGGCTGCCATGCAGGTGGTTAAAGATGAGAATCTGGCCGAAAGGGCTGAGTATCTCGGTAAAATCTTCCGTGAGGAAATGAAATCGATAAAATCGGATATGATAGCTGTTGTCCGGGGCAAAGGGTTGCTGAATGCCGTAGTAATCCGTCCCAAAAACGGTAAGGAAGCCTGGGATGTTTGTATGAAAATGAAGGAGAATGGTGTGCTTGCCAAACCTACCCATGGCGATATCATCCGTTTTGCTCCGCCGCTGGTTATCAGCGAGGAGGATTTCCGCGAAGCCATTGAGCGGATTAAGAGATCAATTCTTTTCTTTGGATAATATTGACCGGCATTGTAAAAAAAAGGCTGTCCCGTTGAAAGGACAGCCTTTTTCAATTAAGAAATCCTGTACTAGTAAACCATCAGTTTCTGAGTGGTTGTTCCGTTGGCGGTTTCAATGCGAACGAAATACATTCCGCTTCTGTACTGATTGAGGTTGAGGTTAATCTCTTTTGTGTCGTACTGGTTTGAAGCAACAACCTGTCCCAGGTTATTGATGATGGTAATGGCGCGGATATTGGTATTGGCTTTCAGGTTAAGGTTGTTTGTAGCCGGGTTGGGATACATGGTAACATAAGCCTGCTCGCCTTTATCGTTGAGGCCAACCATAACGGTAAGCTGAACGTCAATCTCTACCAGTTCATTGGTAAAGTCGTTGCTCCTGACATGCAGTTTGCCTGAATACTCAGCGTTTTCAACCAGTCCGCTGGCATCAATCATTACATCAACATCTAAAACCTCGCCGGCATCCAGTGAACCTACCGAAGGATTTACACTCATCCATACCGGACTGGGTGTTCCGTTGAGAACGGCGCGGATGCTCCAGTTGCGGTCAAGGGTCAGGAAGTTCCAGCCCGGACCTGACGATACCCAGCGGCCATCGTCAACAGCAGGACCGGCATCAGCACCCATGGGGAATGCACCGGCAGGCTGATCCATCCATACGGCAACCCACAGGTCTTTACCATTAATGTACACCGGAGAATTGATGTTTATGTAGTTCCATCCGCCAAGTACCTGAATAGGAGCTTCGTAAAGAAGTTCTCCGGGGCCCGGAACATTGATTGAACCCATATCATAAACCTGGATCTTGTGGTCGAGAACAGGCTCATTGATAAAGATCTGAACCTGTGTGAGGAACATGCCGTTGTACTGAGCCATCCATGAAGCGGGGAAACGAACGCCTGCGCGCCATTTGGTGGCATTGTTGAATCCGATTCCGGTTTCGGCATCGTCATCATAATGAAGGATGATCTCCTCGCGGCTTGCCGAAGGTGCTTCGGATACGAAAGTGCCGGGAGCAGCTACAAACTCGCCGATGGCTTTGCCGTCGGTACCTGCAGGAGCGTGTCCCAGAGGCTTGGTTGAACGATCCGGATTGTTAAACGATCTGACAATGTTTACATTAAGGGTTCCGCCTCCGATATTTTCAATGGGGAGGTTTTCGGTAGCTGCATTGTTAGGAGCCACAACGGTTACAATGGGGTTGGGATCAATCCCGATGGTCGGCTCCTGAGCGCCGGCAACCAGCGAAACATACTCCACATTGTCGAAGTAATAGGTGGGGGTCATACCGGTTGATGCACCTGCGTAGAAGTTGGTACTTCCAAGCTGCTTGGTGCCTGCCTGTCCCTGTGCCTGCAGACTGAACTGCCATTCATAAATAACCTGATCGTTGATGATGAATTTAGCCCAGTCCTGATCGAGGTCAATGATGTTGTCAATATGGAACCAGGCGCCCTGAGGATAGGTGAATGTGGCAGCATTCTCACCGCCGGCATGCATATATCCCGTACCGCCATTATCAAAATAGATTTCGCAGGCCCACTCGTTACCGGGAGCCTCCATATGCTGAATATTGAAATATCCGGCTTTGGTGGCTGGTACATAATAATCAAAAGATACACGGTAAGCACCCGATGTTTTGTTTCCAAGTTTCATCAGAAGGTCGGTGGTGCTGCCGGCAATTTTCACGGAATTCGGAGTTGACAGTGCATAATCGGCTGAGAATGTGGCGTCTTCAGCGGTTCCGGGTTTATTGCTCCATGTGGTGAAGTGCTCGGGAATTGACTGAGCTACATAGGCGTTTGTCGGATATGCATCGAAATCATAAGCAAAGATAACCGACTCGGCTATAGTGGCATAGCTGATGTCATCGATGTAATATTTCGGAGTCATTCCTGTGGAAGCACCTGCATAGAAGTTTACGCTGCCAAGCTGTTTTGTTCCGGGCTGTCCGTCGGACTGAAGGCTGAATTTCCATTCATAGATCAGCACATCATCGAAATAAATCTGAGCCCAGTCGGCATCCAGGTCGATAACATTTTTGATGTTGAACCACTGGTTGTACGGATAGCTGAATGTTTTGGCATTCTGTCCGCCGGCATGCATATATCCGGAGCCTCCGTTATCGAAATAAACTTCAACTGCCCATTCGTTGCCCGGGGCTTCGAAATGCTGAAGGTTGTAGTATCCGGCAAATCCGGTGGGTACAAACAGTTTCCATGAGATTTCATAAAGGCCTACTGTTTTGTTGCCAAGTTTCAGGATGTTGTCATTGTCGCTTCCTGAGAACTTTACTGAAAGTGAGCCACTGGCAGCCTGTTCTGCCGAGAAAATGGCATCTTCGGCGGTTCCCGGTGCATTCGACCAGGTAGTCCAATGATCTGGAATTGACTGTGCAAGATGATCACCTGCCGTATAGGCTTCGAAGTCATCCGAGTAAAGCACTTCGCGGCTGGTTTGGGCATTGATCGCAAATGCAAACAATAGTGCGAAAACAGAAAGAGTAAATTTTTTCATAATAAAAGGTTTGGTTAATAATTACTAGAAACAACAAAAATAATTATTAATTCTGAATTATTAAAATTTATACTGTCCGGTTAGTTGTTAATTAATGAAC
>LUZO01000413.1 GCA_001603685.1 Bacteroidales bacterium Bact_23 | reverse complement strand
TTTCATAGGGAGTGTGATTAATTCAGTAAAGAAACAGGATTTTTACCAATTCCAAAAAAAAAATCAATTTTATAACTGGTGGCATAATCTTTGTTTTGAAAGAAATAGTTAAAAATTCTTGACTTCGCAGAACAATATTAGTTAATTTTGTCCAATCCAATGCGGACATTTTGAGTCAACATAAAAACCAACATGCAATGAAAAGGTCAATAACATTACTAATGGCAATCTTTTTTGGAGCTTGCTTTTCACTGAGTGCCCAACAGAATTTACAGAGTGCCGGCCAGCAAACACAGGTTGATAACCCGAATGCACCGGAAATATCTTTCGAAAAAACCGTTCACGATTACGGCACCTTATTCGTTGGTGGCGATGGAAATTGTGAATTTGAATTTACCAATACCGGCAAGGAGCCTCTGATTCTTTCAAGCGTTCGTTCATCGTGCGGCTGTACGGTTCCCAGCTGGCCGAGAGAGCCGATTCTGCCCGGCAAAAAAGAGGTAATCAAAGTAAAATACGATACCAACCGTATGGGGCCCATTAATAAAACCATCACGGTTATGGCCAATGCCAAGAACTCGCCTGTTGTTCTGAGGATTGCTGGTAATATCGTAAAGAAGACCGAGGAGAGTGTAATTCCTGAGAAATCAGTTTCGTCAGGCGCCGCTCCCGTAGCAAAATAGTGAATGTGTAAGTGGTTAATTTAAGGCCGGTTATCCGGCCTTTTTTTATATCTGTTGGCAATATTTCTTGTTTTGAATAAACTTTGCTTACCTATTTGGAACTCCGGAATTTGCTTATAACTTTGCAGCGGATACAAAACTGACCAACAACTTAAAAAAGATAAAATTATGCCTAAAATTTCCGACCGCGGCATAGAGATGCCGGCATCCCCCATCCGCAAGCTTGTTCCTTTTGCTGAGGCAGCAAAGAAAAGAGGAGTGAAGGTTTACCACCTCAACATTGGCCAGCCCGATATTCACACTCCCGAAGTGGCATTGCAGGCCGTTCGTAAATTCGATCAGAAGGTTATTGAATACAGCCACTCAGCCGGTAATGAAGGATACAGGCGCAAACTCGCCGGTTATTACCAGAATATTGGCATCAATGTGGATCACAACGAAATCATCATCACAACAGGTGGTTCCGAGGCCATCTCATTCGCCTTTAAAACCTGTATGAACCCCGGTGATGAAGTAATCATCCCCGAGCCGTTCTACACCAACTACAATGCCTTTGCACTGGCTGCCGGCGTAAAGGTCGTACCCATCACCTCCAATATTAAGGATGGCTTTGCACTGCCCTCAATCAGCGAGTTCGAAAAATCGATCACGCCGCGTACCAAAGCCATCATGGTTTGCAACCCCAACAACCCGACCGGCTACCTCTACAGCAAGGAAGAGCTCCTTCACCTGAGGGAACTGGTGCTGAAACATGACCTCTACCTCTTTGCCGACGAGGTTTACCGTGAGTTCTGCTACGATGGCAACGAGCATTTCTCCATTATGCAGCTGGAAGGGCTCGAAGAGCATGCCGTGTTAATGGACTCTGTTTCAAAACGCTACAGCGAGTGTGGAGTAAGGATCGGTGCACTGATTTCAAAGAACAAAAATGTAATCGGTACCGCACTTAAATTTGCTCAGGCACGCCTCAGCCCGCCCTCACTCGGACAGGTGGTTGGCGAAGCTTCGCTCGATACCCCGAAAGAGTATTTTAAAGAGGTGTACGACGAGTACATCACAAGGCGCAATCTGGTAATTGAAGAGCTGAACAAAATTCCAGGAGTGTATGCTCCCATGCCCAAAGGCGCTTTCTATACCGTTGTGAGCCTGCCGATTGACGATGCCGATAAATTCTGCCAGTGGCTGCTCGAAGAGTTTGAATATGAAAAACAGACGGTAATGCTGGCTCCCGCTTCAGGTTTCTACGCAACCCCGGGGCTTGGTAAAAACGAGGCCAGAATTGCTTATGTACTGAAGAAAGAGGACCTGGTGAATGCAGTAAAATGTCTTGAAGAAGCATTGAAGGTTTATCCCGGAAGGGTATAATCCCTGCCAAACCTATAAAAAAAGGCTGTCTCATGAAGAGATGGCCTTTTTTGTTTTATTCCGGCATCAAATCCTTATTTGAAATGCGTGTGACACCGGTTTTCGGTAACCAAAGTGCCCGCTTACTCAAAATCGGGATAGAGCAGGTATTTTCTTCTCATTTTTTTGAACTCCTTCAATCCCTGCTCCCACGATTCCCTGATTTTCTGTTCGCTCATTCCCGATTGAATCTGGATTCTCAGCTCGTCGCTGCCGGCGAGTTTGTCAAATGAACCGGTGAAAAAGCCGGGTTTACTGCCCAGTGCCTTATACATTTCAATCAGCCATTCCAGTCTGAGTCCGCCCTCTTTCCAGATTTCAACGGCATTTTCCTTCAGATTGTAGCCATGGCATTCAACGCCCTTGTGGGGCGGATTTTCGCTGACGCCTTTTATGGGAACCGGAGTAAAGGAGTAGTTTCCACCTTTGAAATCAGGGTGGCCGATTACCGTGAAAGGTACCGTAGTGCCCCGTCCCACACTGATTGGAGTGCCTTCGAAAAGGCAGAGCGAGGGGTAGAGATAAACCGAAGCCATATCGGGCAGGTTTGGGGAGGGCCTCACGGGAAGATTGTATCTGGTTTTGTGGGTATATCCCTCGCATTCAACCCATTGCAGTTTACATTCCAACTTGTTTTTCAGCCATTTCTCCGAATTTACCATCCGGGCATATTCGGCCATGGTCATGCCGTGCACCAGGGCAACGGGATGCATTCCGATAAAGGAGCTGTACTCAGGTTTCAGCACGGGGCCGTCAACATAAAAACCGTTAGGATTGGGCCGGTCGAGCACCATCAGCGGAATACTGTTCTCGGCGCAGGCTTCCATCATGTAGCTCATGGTTGAAATGTAGGTGTAGAAGCGTGCACCGACATCCTGAAGGTCGAGGATTACCATATCGATGCCGGCAAGGTCTTCGGCAGCAGGCTTTTTCTTAGCGCCGTAAAGCGATATCAGCGGCAGACCCGTTTTGCTGTCCCAGTCGTTTTTAATGGTGGCACCGGCTTCGGCATTTCCCCTGAATCCATGTTCCGGCGTAAACACCTTAACCACTTTAATTCCGGCAGATATCAGCGAATCAACCAGATGTACCTCTTTAATCATGGAAGTCTGATTGGCAACAACGCCTACCTTCTTATCCTTCAGCAGCGGGAAATAAACAGCGGTACGCCATGCTCCGGGAATTACCGGGTGGTTGATAGAACCTGTTTCGGTCATCTTTCTGAGGTCGGGCTGGGCGCTTACTGCAACAAAAGACAGCATTGCCAGAATTACCGTGATTGCTTTTTGCATATAAATCGGTTTTTATCCGGGTTGTGATTAAGTTTTATACAAAATTAATGCTAAACCGCTAACTTTGCCGTAAACTTCTGTCAATTGAACTTCGAATATTTCATCAGCCGCCGTATCCGGTCGAAAAAAGGAGACACCTTTTCCAGACCCATCATTAAGGTTTCCATCGCCGGAATCTCCCTCGGATTGGCTGTAATGCTTATATCCGTAGCGATCTTGCAGGGATTTCAGAAGCAGGTTCGCGATAAGATTGTCGGATTCGGAGCCCACATTCAGGTTGCGGCCTTTGACTCGAACGATTCGTTTGAACCTTCGCCCGTATCGCTGGAAGATGCCGCCATTGCCGAAGTCCGCAAGATTCCGGGAGTGGCGGGGGTGTATCCCTTTTTTCTGAAAGCGGGAATCATCAAAACCGATGATGAAATTCACGGAGTTGTCCTGAAGGGAGTGGACTCTACCTACGACTGGTCCTTTTTCAGCGAAAAGCTGAAAGACGGAACACTTCCTGAAATCAATGGCAAAGAAGCCTCAAACGATGTGCTGATTTCATCGAAAATGGCCCGTATGCTGGGGTTTAAGCCCGGCGACGACCTGCGGATGTACTTCATCATCGACAACAATGCGCGTGGTCGCAAATTCAGGATTAGCGGTATTTATGACACCGGCCTGGGCGAGTTCGACGATATGTATGTTTTCGGCGATGGCCGCCACATCCGGAAGCTGAACCAATGGGACAGCACCCTGGTTTCCGGTATCGAAATTAAAATTGACCGTTTCGAAGATCTTGGGAAAATATCGGAAGAGGTGTACCACACCGTCAGTTATAAGCTCAACACCCGAACCATCAGGCAGTTATATCCTCAGTTGTTCGACTGGGTGGAGATACAGGATATCAATGTGCTGATCATTCTGATTCTAATGGCGCTGGTATCGGGCATTACGGTTATTTCCACACTGCTTATTCTGATTCTGGAACACACGCGCGACATCGGACTGCTGAAGGCGCTGGGTGCTGAAACCCGAAGCATCCGGAAGATTTTTATTTATGCCACCGCTTACATTGCAGGCTACGGGCTTCTGTGGGGCAACATTGCCGCGCTGGGGCTGATTTATCTTCAATATAAAACCGGATTCATACCCTTGTCGGAAGAGTCCTATTTTGTTTCCAGCGTTCCCGTTACCATCAGCTTTCCCGAAGTGCTGATCATCAACCTGTGTACCCTCGCCGTTTGTATGCTGATGATGCTGATTCCCTCGCTGGTAATCAGATACATTGCACCTGTAAAGGCGCTGCGCTTCGAATAGAGGAAAAGAAAAAAAGGCAGTAACCCGGAGGATACTGCCTTTTTCTGCGAATTAATGGATTTATCAGAGTGACAAAACACCATTCTGTTCATTGCCTACCCCGCCTGAAACAAAGCTGTCGGCTTCTTCATCGTTGAACCATACATTGCCATTGGCCAGATAGCGGAACTGATATTCGCGTCCGGTTTCGAGTTCAATGGTGTGGCTGAATGAACCGTCTTTCAGTGGTTTAAGCTCATCAGCAGTTTCGTTCCAGTTGTTGAAGTCGCCAACTATAAAAATGCGGTCGGCCTGCGGAACCTGTCCCTTCATCACTTTAAAACTTACCTTACAAACAGGCTTGCTTTTCAGAAATTGTTTTTTGATACTCATTCTAATTGATTTGGTTATACAATAGGATATAGATTTAAAAATCCGGGTGCAAAAGTACACATTTTCCTGATTGCCTCCTGTATCCGGAAAATTACCAAATTGTTAAAACCTTTCAGTCTGAAAATTAATCGTTTTTGTGGAGTCCGCACTCCCGGGTCTCCGGATTTTCCCACCACCAGCGGCCGGCGCGGACATCCTCGCCGGGCATGATGGCGCGGGTGCAGGGCTGACAGCCTATACTCGGGAAACCCTGATCGTGCAGTTTGTTGTAAGGTACATGGTGCTTTCTGATGTAATCCCACACCATCTCCTCGCTCCATTCAATCAGGGGATTGACCTTAATAAGGCCGTTTGCCTCGTCCCATTCAACCACATGAAGGTCTTTGCGGGTAACCGACTGGCTTTTGCGCAGCCCGGTTATCCATGAATCAAGCCCTTTCAGCGCCCGCTTCAGCGGACGGGTCTTTCTGATATTACAGCATAATTTGCGGTTCTCAATGCTGTCGTAAAACAGGTTGATTCCCTTTGTCCTGACCATCTCTTCAACCTCAGTGGCATCAGGAAACATAACCCGGATGGTTAACCCGTATTTTTTTGAGGTCAGGTCCATCAGATCATATACTTCGGGAAACAAACGGCCCGTATCAAGGGTGAAGATATCAGCCGTTTTGCCCAGATTGGCAATCATACGGGTAATAACCTGATCTTCGGCACCAAGGCTGGTGGCAAAAGCGGTTTTTCCGGCATTGCCCGAAATAAACCAGTCCAACACCTCTTCAGGCGATTTGCCCGCCATTAATTGATTCAGTTCTATGGCTTTTTGTTGCGACATTTCGGATTGTGTTAAATGAAAATTATTCGGTTTTGAACTTGAAAGCTTCTCCCGCCACGATCCTGCCACCTGTATAGGAAAGGCGGCATCCCTCATTAAAGTAGTCATGTTCGAACAGCAGGATGTAATCGTTATCCAGCGCCTCTTTCAGAAAACTCTCCTTCTCCGCCATACTCAGCAGCGGTTCAACATCAACGGCCGGAACATAGGGAATGGGGATATGCACCCGCGAAGGGATGAAGTCAGCGGTATATACAAAGGTAGTGTCACCGGTTTTTATAAAAGGAACCATCTGGCCGCGGGTATGTCCGTGGTAGAACCGGAAGGAAATCCCATCCAGCCATTCGCCTTCCTCTTCAATCAGGAGAAGCCTTCCCGAATCTCCAATAGGGTCGAGGTTGTCGCTGAAATAGGCTGCCGCCTCTCTTTTGTTCGAATTTTTCGCCCATTCCCAGTGTGTGGCGGAAATCCGGTAGGTGGCATTTTTAAACAGTTCCTCCACCTCGCCCCGTTCATTGATAAAGGTGGCTCCGCCCACATGATCGTCGTGAAGGTGGGTAAACACCACATCGGTAATATCGGCAGGGGAGAGGCCCGCTTCCGCAAGTGGCTCCACCATCCCCGACCCACCAAAACGGTACTTGTAGGTGTAATATTTCTCACCTCTCTTATCGCCCATTCCGGTGTCAATCAGTATGTTCCGGTTAGCGGTCTGAATCAGCAGGCAGCGGGTCACAATCCTGATCAGATTATCCCGTTCCTCAGGATAGACCCTGCTCCAAAGCGATTTGGGTACCACTCCGAAGGCGACACCGCCATCCATCATCCAGGTATCGGCAACTATGGGTGTAAGTTTCATAAAATCGGTATTATCCCTGCAAAAATAACATAAAAGCTTAAAAGAAGCCGGTTCTGATTGTCCGGGGTAATGATTTTCCACCGCATATTTCACTACTTTTGCGTGTAAATAAGTTGTTATGAAGGTTCATTTTATAGCCGTCGGAGGCGCTGCCATGCACAACCTGGCCATTGCCCTCCATCTGAAAGGATATCAGATTACCGGAAGCGATGATGAGATATTTGACCCGGCTAAAACCAGGCTTGAGAAATATGGTCTGCTTCCGGCCGAATATGGCTGGTTCCCCGAAAGGCTTGACTACCGGCCCGATGCCATCATTCTGGGCATGCACGCCAAGGCCGATAATCCTGAACTTCTGAGAGCCAGAGAGATGGGATTGAAGATTTATTCATTCCCCGAGTATCTCCACGAGCAGGCAAAAGACAAAACCAGGGTTGTAATCGGCGGAAGTCACGGAAAAACCACCATCACGGCAATGATCCTTCATGTGCTGAAATATGCGGGCATCGAAACAGATTATATGGTAGGCGCCCAGCTCGAAGGTTTTGATGTGATGGTACGGCTTTCGGATACAGCCCGGTTTATGGTGTTCGAAGGCGATGAGTACCTTACCTCAGCCCTCGACCGCCGCCCGAAATTCCATGTTTATATGCCAGATATTGCTCTGATCAGCGGCATTGCGTGGGACCATGTGAATGTTTTTCCCACTTTTGAGGAATATGTGGAACTATTTCGCGTTTTTGCCTCCATGCTGCCGAATGGCGGCAAGCTGATTTACTGTGCCGAAGACAAAGAGGTAAGTGCCGTTGCTGATTCCCTGCATCAGGAAATTGAGAAACTGCCCTATCATTTGCCGGAATACACGGTTGATAATGGCATTACCAAACTCAAAAACGGCGAAGGAGAGACTCCGCTGCTGATATTCGGCCATCACAATATGCTCAATCTTGAAGGAGCCAGGCTGGTTTGCGAAGCGATGGGGGTAAGCAGCGCCGTTTTCTATGAAGCCATCGCCTCATTTGCCGGCGCCTCGAAGCGGCTGCAAACCATTGGAACGGGCAAAGACTGCGCCATATACAGCGATTTCGCGCACAGTCCTTCAAAGCTGAAAGCGACCATCCACGCCGTAAAGGAGCAATTTCCCGGCCGCAAACTTACCGCCTGTATGGAATTGCACACATACAGCAGCCTGAGCGCCGGCTTTCTCGGGGAATATGAAGGCAGCATGGACGAGGCCGATACGGCAATCGTTTATTACAGCCGGCATGCACTCCAACTGAAGCGGCTTCCGGATCTTTCACCCGAAGATGTAGGTAAGGCCTTTGGAAAGGATGATATACAGGTATTTAACGATGGCGAAAAGCTCAGGGAATATCTGTTCTCACTCAGGGGTAAACACTCCAACCTGCTGATGATGAGTTCGGGTAATTTCGACGGCACCGACCTGAAAGCGCTGGCCGCTTCCTACACTTCAGGCAATTAAAAACAAGGAAATAAAAAAAGCTGCAGGGATTTATTTCGTGCAGCTTTTCAGTTTTTATCAATACCGGATCTATTTCTCCTCTTTTTCCTCCTCTTTCGGAGTTTCGAGGGCAATATCCGGATTTACGATAACAATCTTGAGTTCCGGCGCATTCTCCTCATAATCAATGATGATTCTGTCGCCTTCGCGCAGTCTGGATTTGATGATCTCCTCTGCAAGGGCATCTTCAATGTACTTCTGGATTGCCCGTTTCAGCGGCCTGGCTCCAAACTGGGCATCCCAACCCTTCTCCAGAATGAA
The DNA here is from genome assembly GCA_001603685.1 of Bacteroidales bacterium Bact_23. GTDB lineage: Bacteria > Bacteroidota > Bacteroidia > Bacteroidales > Lentimicrobiaceae > Lentimicrobium. The sequence goes on along the minus strand of LUZO01000413.1, from coordinate 5,299 downwards.
ATCTTTGGCAGGAGTGGTAATCTCCATGCTGTAGCCCATATTTGCCACGCGTTTGAACAGATGTTTCAGCTCAATATCAATGATTTTGTGGATATCTTCTCGCTCCAGCGGATCGAAAATAATCACATCATCGATACGGTTGAGAAACTCAGGAGCAAATGAGCGCTTCAGAGCATTTTCGATCACGCTCTGTGCGTGAGCGGCACTGGCGCCCTGTTTTGCCGAGGTGGAGAATCCGACACCCTGTCCGAAATCCTTCAACTGCCTCGAACCGATGTTCGAAGTCATGATCACAATAGTATTCTTGAAATCAACCCTGCGGCCGAGGCTATCGGTAAGAACTCCGTCGTCGAGAACCTGCAGCAGGATGTGGAAGATATCGGGATGAGCCTTTTCAATCTCATCCAGGAGTACGATGGAGTAGGGTTTCCTTCTTACTTTTTCGGTAAGCTGTCCGCCTTCTTCATAGCCCACATATCCAGGAGGCGCTCCCACTAGTCGTGATACGGCAAATTTCTCCATATATTCGCTCATATCAATTCGTACAAGTGCATCTTCCGAGTCGAACAGGTATTTGGCAAGTACCTTTGCCAGGTGGGTTTTACCAACACCGGTGGGGCCAAGGAATATAAATGTTCCTATCGGCTTGTTGGGGTCTTTCAGACCTGCACGGTTACGCCTGATGGCTTTTACCACCTTTTTGATGGCGGGATTCTGGCCAATCACAGCTCCGCCAAGGTCATCTTCCATATAGAGAAGCCTGTCGCTCTCATTTTGAGAGATGCGCTGCACAGGAACACCGGTCATCATGGCAACCACTTCAGCAACATTATCTTCGCTTACTTCAATGCGGTTTATTTTCGATTCCTCTTCCCATCGTTTCTTTGCAGCTTCCAGTTCAAGCATCAGTTTGCGTTCCGAATCACGGTATTTGGCCGCCTCCTCAAACTTCTGGCTGTGAATGGCTTTGTTCTTCAGCAGTTTCACCTCTTCGATACGGGTCTCCAGATCGAGAATTTCAACCGGTACCTGCATATTGGTAATGTGCACTCTGGCACCTGCCTCATCCAGAGCATCAATTGCCTTGTCGGGAAGGTACCTGTCGGAGAGGTAGCGGTTGGTAAGCGAAACACAGGCTTTGATAGCTTCATCGGTATATTTTACCAGATGGTGATCTTCATATTTCTCCTTGATATTATTCAGGATTTCCTCTGTTTCCTCAATGGTGGTCGGGTCAACCAGGATTTTCTGGAACCTGCGCTCCAGAGCACCGTCTTTTTCTATGTGCTGGCGGTATTCATCCAGGGTGGTTGCGCCTATGCACTGCAGTTCACCCCTCGCCAGCGCCGGTTTGAACATATTGGAGGCATCAAGCGATCCGGAAGCATTACCGGCTCCAACAATGGTATGAATTTCATCAATAAACAGGATGATGTCGCGGTTCTTTTCCAATTCATTCAGAACAGCTTTCATGCGCTCCTCAAACTGGCCGCGGTACTTGGTACCGGCCACCAGCGATGCAAGATCGAGCGTATATATACGCTTGTTAAAAAGCACCCTCGACACTTTGCGTGAGATAATCCGCAGTGCAAGTCCTTCGGCAATTGCCGATTTTCCAACGCCCGGCTCACCAATCAGAATGGGATTGTTCTTTTTGCGGCGGCTCAGAATCTGTGCAATACGCTCCAGCTCCTTTTCCCTTCCAACAATAGGGTCGAGGCGGCCCTCTTCAGCAGCTTTGGTCAGATCGCGACCGAAATTATCAAGCACGGGAGTCTTCGATTTTGAATCGGATACCCTTTTGCTGCCATAGCTCTTGCCTTCGTCATCATCCTCGGCAGAACTGCCCGGCAGCTCTGAAGTGGGACTCTGACGCTTCTTTTCACCCTCCTCGTGTTGGAGAAATCTCAACTCATCTCTTACCGATTCGTAATCCACTCCATATTTGGCAAGTGTACTGGTAACAAGATTGTCTTCATCTTTCAGAATTGCAAGTAAAAGGTGCTCAGTACCAATCAGTTCGCTGTTATACATCTTAGCTTCAAGATAAGTAAGTTTAAGCGCCCGTTCTGCCTGTTTGACAAGTGGCAGATTTTCTGCCGATTTGTCACGAACATCGGTTTTACCAACCGCTTGTTCTATAACTCGGCGAACATCCGAAGTATCAACACCAAGGAGGTTAAGTATCTGAATAGCCATACCTTCTCCTTCGCGGATAATGCCCAGCAGCAAGTGCTCAACGCCAATATAATCGTTGCCAAGACGCAGGGATTCCTCCCGGCTATATGTCAGTACATCTTTTACCCGTTGCGAAAATTTAGCTTCCATTAGTCAGGTTATATTTATCTAATCTTTCAGAAAAATGCCCGTAAAAGCACTGAAAGACAGCAATTGAACAGAATATTAACAACAATGTTTTAAAGTTGTTTTCAGACTTCAAAATTACAGCTTAAATCCTTGCAAAGCAAGCATTATGTAAGATAAAGTACCAATTCAACAACTCATAACCGGATGCCCTGATCAAATATAGTGCCGTTTCCTTTTATCAACAAATTATTGTTGGTAATTTAAAAGGAATAATAGGCATTTTAATATGGGTCGAAAACAAAAAAACAGTATCTTCGTACCCCTTTATAAAAGGTGTTGTACTCGTTAAACTGGAATTGGATAAATGATGGAAAATCAAGCAGGAGAAGAAAAAATCATAAAAGTAAACATAGAGAACCAGATGAAATCGGCCTACATCGATTACTCGATGTCGGTCATCGTTTCAAGAGCCTTGCCCGATGTCAGGGACGGGCTTAAGCCGGTTCACAGAAGGGTGCTGTTCGGAATGCTCGAACTTGGGGTTATGTCGAACAGGCCCTATAAAAAAAGTGCAAGAATTGTTGGTGAAGTACTGGGAAAATACCATCCGCACGGCGATTCATCAGTTTATAATGCTATGGTGCGTATGGCTCAGGACTGGTCGCTGCGTTATCCCCTGGTAGATGGTCAGGGCAACTTTGGCTCAATTGACGGCGACAGCCCGGCAGCCATGCGATATACAGAAGCCAGGCTCAGAAAAATTGCCGAAGAGATGTTGTCTGATATCAATAAGGATACCGTTGACTTCCAGCTTAATTTCGACGATTCTCTCGAAGAGCCGACTGTGCTCCCTGCCAGGATTCCCAATCTACTGGTAAACGGCGCCTCGGGAATTGCAGTAGGTATGGCTACCAATATGCCGCCGCATAACCTGAGCGAAGTGGTTGACGGTACAATTGCCTATATCGAAAACCGGGACATTACCATCCCTGAATTGATGAAATTCATTAAAGCGCCTGATTTCCCGACAGGCGGCTTTATTTATGGTTACGACGGCGTAAAGGATGCCTATGAAACCGGTCGCGGGCGTATTGTCATGCGCGGCGAAAGTAAAATAGAAACCGATAAACAGGGGCGGGAAAGCATCATCGTAACCTCTATCCCGTATCAGGTAAACAAGGCTGAAATGATCAGAAAAACAGCCGACCTGATTATGGATAAGAAAATTGAAGGAATTTCAGATATACGCGATGAATCAGACCGCAACGGAATGCGCATCGTTTATGAACTGAAAAAAGATGCAATCACCAATGTGGTTCTCAATAAGTTATATCAGCTTACCCAGTTGCAGACCTCCTTCAGTGTAAACAACATCTGTCTCGTTAACGGCAGACCCATGCTGCTGAATCTGAAGCAACTGATTCATTATTTTGTGGAACACCGCCACGAAGTGGTAATCCGCCGCACACGATACGAGCTGAATGAAGCAGAGAAACGCGCCCATATTCTTGAAGGATTGTTGATTGCGCTGGATCATCTCGATGAGGTAATTGCACTCATCCGCGCTTCACGAACACCCGAAGAGGCCAGAAACGGCCTGATGGAAAATTTCAGCCTCTCCGAAATACAGGCAAGGGCCATCCTTGATATGCGTCTGCAGCGCCTCACAGGCCTCGAAAGAGACAAAATCCGCGATGAGTATGATGAGCTGCTGAAAATGATTGAATACTACCGGAGTGTACTTGCTGACGAAGGCCTCCGTATGGAAATCATCAAAAAGGAGCTGCTCGAAGTTAAGGAAAACTACGGCGACGAAGCGCGTACCGATATCGTTTATTCAGCTAGCGACTTCAGAATAGAAGATACCATAGCCGATGAGAATGTGGTGATTACCATTTCGCACATGGGCTACATCAAAAGAACGGTTCTTACCGATTACCGCAGACAAAACAGGGGAGGAAGGGGTGCCAAAGGATCGGATATCCGGGATGAGGATTTCCTGGAACACCTTTATGTTGCCACTATGCATAATTATATGCTATTCTTTACCGAGAAGGGTAAGGTTTTCTGGCTCAGGGTGTTCGAAATACCGGAAGGCACAAAAACATCAAAAGGCAGAGCCATTCAGAATCTGATAAACATTGAACCCGACGATAAAGTAAGGGCCATCATAAATCTGAAGAGCATAAAAGACGAGGAATACATAAATAACAATTTTATTATCCTCTGCACAAGAAAGGGAATCATCAAAAAGACTTCACTTGAAGCATACTCACGCCCGAGGCAAACCGGTATCAATGCGATTACAATCCGCGATGATGACCAGCTTCTGGAAGCCAGACTTACAAATGGCAACAATGAAGTGCTGATGGCACTCAAATCAGGAAGGGCAATCCGCTTTAATGAAAACACCGTTCGCCCAATGGGACGAAACGCCTCAGGTGTAAAGGGAATCACCCTTGCCGGTGATGACGATATGGTCATTGGAATGATATGCCCTGAAAATGCTGAATCAGATGTACTGGTGGTAAGTGAAAACGGATACGGAAAGCGTTCAAAATTAGATGATTACAGAATCACCAATAGGGGAGGGAAGGGAGTAAAAACAATTAACATTACCGAAAAAACCGGCAATCTGATCTCCATAAGTTCGGTGACCGACAATGACGACCTGATGATCATCAACCGGTCAGGATTGATAATCAGGCTCGCAGTTGCAGAGCTGAGAATTATGGGAAGAGCAACACAGGGTGTGCGGCTCATCAACCTGAGAGACGACGATTCGATTGCAGCCATTGCAAAAGTGGAAATAGATAAGGATGATGAGGAGGGCGATGACGAAATGACGGAGACAACCAACGCGCAGGCTGAATTACAGGATAATGCGAACACTTTTGACACATTCCCGTCGGAGGAAACTGAAGACGAAAACAGCGGCAATGAACAGCTAAATGAGGATGCAGACGAGAATGGTCCGGATATTGTATAGTTG
>LUZO01000412.1 GCA_001603685.1 Bacteroidales bacterium Bact_23 | reverse complement strand
ATATTTGAATAGAACTCAAGTCAAAAAGGTGAGCTACAATCAAATCCCAACATCCCAGGCTATGAAACAACTGACCCTGTTTTTCGCAATCGCCCTGCTGTTTACGGCATGCAGGAAGGAGAACGACAAAACCGACCTCTATGAATTGCCCTGGAACACAAAATACATTACCTACAGGAATATTCAAAACATGTGCGGCAGCCACTCCTCAGGGTTTCAGGTATATTACAGGGATTCACTTTTGATGGAAGATTGCATCCAGTTCGGAGGGGTTAGCATTGCCGATTCCCTGTTAATCAGTGAATCGTCGCTTCTGCTTTTCAAGTCATCAGGCAATGGCAGCGTTGTGTTGCACACAAAAGACGGCGGGTTGTCGTGGAGCAGCATCAATACCGGGCCTCCCCCGCTGCAGAAATTCCATAAGGTTACCCCCGAACTCATTTATTGCATTACCTACAATCAGAAAGACCTCTATTTCACCGGAATTGGCAAAAGTGCCCTTTCGCTCTACAAAACCGGGCTGGTTGCCGGTACGCACAACATCACCGATTCCGGTACAGATATTACACACCTCGATTCCACAACCATTCCAATCAATGATAGCGTAACCTTTGTGATTCAATTCAGGTAAGGAACAGGCAATTTGCATTAGCTTTTTGCCCTAAGGCCGCTCCTGCGGAGCTTGATTTTCTGACGATTGTATTATTTATTTTGTGCTTTTCCTGCATACGAAGGAACTTCTGAAATATGTCTTAGAGTTTCTGTAAAAAAATTGCCACTAAAACACGAAAACACAAAATCCCACTAAAAAGATAAAACTCTTTTGTGCTCTTTAGTGCCTTAGTGCTTCTGTGGTAAAAAATCTCGCCGAATATTTCACGATATAAATCATAAATCCTTGAAAGGAAACTTTTTGATCTTCAAATGATAAAGCCGCTCCTACGGAGCTTGAATTTCAGACGATTTTCCCTTTACTAATATTTTCAAATCCTCATCCGCCAGCGGCGGAGCGCCTTTAGGCGTTTCAAATTTTCAAATCCTCACCTCCCCTCTTTTCTTTCTGAAATCCGCTCAGATTTATCTTGAAGCGTACTAAAACTTATCTTTGCAGGCAAAATAACCTGGAAATGATTAAGGACAACTCGTTAATTTATGGTATGCGTCCGGTAATTGAAGCGCTGAATGCCGGAAAAGAAATTGACAAACTGATGTTGCAGCATGGCCTGAAAGGAGAGTTGTTGCCCGAACTGAGAAGACTGATCAAAGAGCTTGACATCCCCTTCCAGTATGTGCCGGTTGAAAAGCTGAACCGCCTGGTTCGCGGAAATCATCAGGGGGTGGTCTGCTTTATCTCGCCAATCTCATTCCAGCCGGTTGAAAACCTGCTGATGTCGGCTTTTGAGAAGGGCGAAACTCCGCTTTTTGTAATTCTCGACCGTGTTACCGATGTCAGGAATCTGGGTGCCATTGCGCGCAGCGCCGAATGTGCCGGTGCCCACGGGCTGATCATTCCCGAAAAGGGAAGCGCACCCGTCAGCGCCGATGCCGTTAAAACCTCTGCCGGAGCCCTGGCAAACCTTCCCGTTCACCGGAGCAAAAACCTGAAAGAGACCATCGACTACCTGAAATCCAGCGGCCTGAGCATCGTTGCCGCTTCCGAGAAAGGAACCACACCTTATTATAATGTACCCCTCACCGGCCCCGTTGCACTGATTATGGGTTCGGAAGAGGACGGCGTTTCGCCAGAATACCTTAGAAGATGCGATCATGTGGTGAACATCCCCATGCGGGGAAACACCGGCTCGCTGAATGTTTCCGTTGCTACCGGAATCATGCTTTTCGAGGTTGTAAGACAGCAGGTAAGCGAACAATAATCAGGTAATCTTCCGGGAAAGCATATGGAGAAATCAGTCAGCACACCCAAAGGCTACAATCCCGACCGGCAATATCTGTTGTGGTCGCTGCTTATCGTTCTTGCGGGGCTGGTATTGCGGCTGATTCACCTCGATTTCTCCTACTCTAATGATGAATTAAGCGCCCTAAGCAGGGTAAGGTTCGACACCTTCGGCGAGCTGGTGCGAAACGGCTTCTATGTTGACGGCCACCCCGGCGGCATTCAGGTGTTTCTCTACTACTGGGTTAAACTGTTCGGGATGAACGAGATAGCCGTGCGACTGCCATTTGCCATTGCCGGCGCCGCCGGAATCTGGTTTATCATCAGGACATTCACCTACTGGTTCGGAAAACTGCCGGGCCTGCTTACGGGAGCCTTTGTCTCATTCCTTGCCTTTCCGCTGCTGTTCAGCCAGATTGCCCGTCCTTACGGCATCGGACTGTCGCTCAGTATGTTAATGGCGTGGTTTTGGACTCGGCTGCTGTTTGACGAAAAACCCCGTACGGGAGTCGCAGCCGCCTATGCACTCAGCGCTGCAGCCTGCATGTACAACCATTACTTCAGCTTTTTGCTGGCACTGATTATGGGAATTACCGGGCTTTTTCTGATGAAGAAAGACCGCATTTACCATTATCTGGGAGCCGGACTGGCGGCAGCGCTGCTGTTCAGCCCTCACATTCCCATCACCCTCAACCACCTGGGGATCGGCGGCGTCGGCCTCTGGCTCGCAAAACCTGACATGGACTGGCCCATCCGGCATATCGCCTATATTTTCAACAACTCCTGGCTGACGGGCGGACTGGCAGTTGCATTGGTTGTATTACAGCTCTTCTTCTATAAAAAGGATGGCCGGAAAATCCTGTTCCGGATACTGGCGCTCATCTTTTTCCTGCTTCCGATGATCATCGGATTTGCTTATTCAAGAATAATCAATCCGGTGCTTCAGGACAGCGTGCTGATCTTCTCCTTCCCTTTTCTGTTAGGCTTTCTGTTTTCGTTTGCCGATGGCATTCCACGGAAATGGATTCCGGCAATTGTCGGGGTTACCATGCTTACAGGCATTGTACAGACGGTTTTCATCCATAAATACTACTCCAGGCAGCATTTCGGCGAATTCCGCGGCGTGGCTGAGGCGCTCTGCAGTTGGGAACGGGAATACGGCAGCGATGAAATTACCCATGCCATCAGTGTAAACAACCCCTGGTACATTGAATTTTATCTGGATCGGGCAGGCGGCTGCAAACCCGGTTTCAGGCAGTACGACAACCGCGGCGGTGAAGACCTTGACGCCCTGAAAATGATACTCGACAAGACGAAAACCCCGTTTTTTGCATATTCGTGGACCAAACCGGTGCCCCGCGAAATCAGGGATATGGTGCTTGCCCGCTTCCCCTGCGTTGCAGAAGAGCGCAACTTCAGCAATCTCGCCGATGCGACGCTCTTTTCGCGCATCCCCGCTGCCGGCTGCCTGAACAAGGTAACCGGCACCTTCTTCCGTATGGAATTTCCCGAGGCTGACTACGACAGCACCGCTTTCCCGGAGTTCTTCCCCGGATTTGAAGGAGTTCCGGAAAAAACCGATGACCAGATGGTTGCACTGGCGGTTGCCATTACAGAGGAACCGCTGAGTGGCGCCCTGCTGGTGGTATCGTTTCACGATGAAGCCGGAGAGACCTTTGCCTGGGCTGCCTCGCGCTTCGATCTTTTCACGGTTCCGGGCACGGAAAGTACCGTCAGAATTACCCTTCCGGATGAAATGAAGCCTTTTATGAATGACACCATGAAAGTGTATGTCTGGAA
>LUZO01000411.1 GCA_001603685.1 Bacteroidales bacterium Bact_23 | reverse complement strand
ATAAGAGACAGAGTACAGCAGCTCTCAACCAATTACTGCGGTGAATAAAATGGTTGTCCAAATAGTTGTCAATTGTTATCATTTTTAACTTTTTACAGTCTGTATTTAAATTTCAGCCAACGGTTAACGATGTGAAACGGTTGGGCTTCCGGGCTACGCCCTTATCCGCCGGCAAAAAGCTGAGGCTGGTGACTGAGTCATACAATCCGCTGATTTTCAGCGGTTTTATTGTGTGTTATGCACAACTATTGTTTCACAATTTCAACTCTGCGATTTTTTGCCTTGCCCTCTTCTGTACTGTTGTCAGCAATGGGTTTTGACATTCCCCATCCTTTGGACGACAACCGACTGCTTTCAATACCTTTTGAAATCAATGCATTCATTACTGACTTTGCCCTTGATTCGGAAAGTTTCTGGTTGCTTGCTTTATCGCCTGCATTGTCGGTGTGCCCTTCGATGCTGATTTTCAGGGTTGGATTTTGTTTTAGCATTTCGACCATCTGATCAATAACAGGCGTAGATTCAGGTTTTATAGTAGATTTTCCTGTTTCAAAATTGATATATAATGCTATGAAACCATCTTTTTGAATAGCTTCAAACATTTCACCGGCAACTACTTCTTGCTTCATGGCTTCGATTTCAAGAATATTTAGCATATATGCTTCCACTTCATTGCCTGTACCGGCAAATGAGGTAAGCTGTATCCAATACTCCTTTTCTTTGGTCGATAAATAATATGTTGCTTCTAAATCTGCATCAAGCGGATTGGCATTTTTATATAACAATTTACCATTGTTTTTGGTGATGGCCATCTCATAGTTTTTCATGATTTGCAGGGCGCTTTTGGGCTTAACCCCTGCATCCGGGTTATAACGGTAATAGGTGGAAAACAGATTGCCTTCTTTGGTTTCTGTTTTAGAGCTACTTATGCGAACGTTTAGTTCGTTGTAGTTTTCTTCACAACCTGAAATGTAGAAATTTTCAGGACGGGTAAACAGGGAGTGGTCTTTACAACCTTCGGCATCGCTTTGAGCACTTGCAAAATTAAAGGCTGATGCTGCGATAATTAGCATGGAAACGAGAATCTTTTTCATGACCCTTTGTTTAAATATTTTAAAGTAAGTCCGGTTTATCTGATTTAAAAATCAGATGGTTGTCAATTGTTTTGAAAAATTTACTAACAAACAGATATTCAGACAAATAAAAAAGAGAATCTTCCTGAATTTGATCTCTTCTAACTCAAAAAAAACAGGCGGATTCTCTATGTAAATGTACAATCAAATTATGGGATTTTTATTGCATGCAGATGTCTTTTTTTTCGGATTTGGAAAAAAATATTCGTCCCCATCTGATAGAACAAGAAATAAGGAAAAAAACAGGCTGAATAATCCGGACTAAACCAGAGGCCACCCAATCCGGAGCAAAGCAGGCCGGTAATTCAGGCGCAAAACATCCCGCTGCATCATCCCTTTAGCCCCAAAACAGAGAAAAAGGAGTCTGCAAACTCNNTTCAGTTCAAAAGAGGCTTAAAACGCAATTCCGTAACCTACATTGCGTTTAAGCCCTGATTATTATGGGCATTTTGACATTCCTTTTTACTTTTTTTCAAACTTACCGAAAACAGTAATCCAAGATAATTTCCTGACAAATCGTAATAACCTCTGCTATCTGGGGATGTAAATAAGTTAGCAAATTGATACTCCCCGGAAATTGTATTCTGGAAGTTCATCACATAAATCAGGTTTGCTTTAAGCAGAACTTTCTCCAAAGCATAAGTAAACCCTGTCCCAATTACAAAACTTCCTTGAAATGAGTTCGCCGGACTTTCCAACTTTAATCCAAATATTTCGCGGTAGTCAGAAAGCTGCTCATCTGAAATTGCATATACGTATTCTGACTCACCCTGAGGGAAATACATTGCCTTTAAACCAGTTAGAAATGAAGCAAAAGAATTTTTCCCAGTTTGTAAACTCAAACGTAAAAACAATGGAAAGGAAAAAGTGTACAAAGCATATGATTTGTATTCATCAATTAAGTCTCCAGGGTAAGTCTCATAGAGATCATTATGTTGGATTGTGTAAGAAATTGAGTATATCGGTTCCTTTGCAACAAGCAATCCTGTTTGAAATGACCACTTTCTGTCGGGATAGAAATCATACATCACTCCTGCATTAAACCCCAACATTGGTTTGTTTTCAAAAGTCAGGTCTCCATATTGTGGCGTAAGTTCTGCCTTGTTATATAACACAGGTCCGGCAACTAAACTCCATTTAGAAAACTTAGAAAGTTCATTATAAACTTTTTGTT
>LUZO01000410.1 GCA_001603685.1 Bacteroidales bacterium Bact_23 | reverse complement strand
CCACGCCGCCGAGGCGGACATCGTCCTCGAGGGCGGATCGATCCTGGAGGGGAAGATCGGGGAGCGGATCGGCTCGGAGCTGGTGACCGTCAAGGACGATCCTAGCCTTCCCCTCTACGGGTTCTACCCCTTCGATGACGAGGGGAGCGGATCCGGCGAGACGGTTCTGGTGGAAGACGGCGTCCTCACCTCCTACCTCCACACCCGGGAGACGGCAGCCCGCCTGGGGGGGGTCCCTCGGAATGCCAGGGCTCAAGGAAACTCGAGGCCCGTGGTGAGGATGTCCAACACCTACATCCCTCCGGGGAGGGACGGCTGGAGCCTCCCGGAGATCCTGGAGGAGATGAAGGATGGGGTCTACCTCTTGGGGAGCCGGGGCGGCCAGGTCTCCACCGCCGAAGGGGTCTTCCAGTTCAACGCCAAGCGGGGCTACCTCGTCTCCGGAGGGGAGGTGACGACCCTCCTTCGGGACGTATCCCTCTCAGGCCACATCCTCGAGATCCTGGAGAGGGTGAAGGCGGTTGGGGACGATCTCTCCTTCAACAGCGGAAGGTGCGGCAAATCTGGTCAGCTCGTCCCCGTCAGCGACGGCTCGCCCCACCTCCTCATCGAGGAGGCGGCGGTGGGGGGTTCGGGATAGGTCAAAGTCGTGTGGCAGCGATCAATTCCAGCGATCATGATATATGTCGGGAGTTTTATCAGGCAATGGTGGACTTATGGGGGCGGGCCGAACGAAGTGCGATCATAAGATCTGCGGCGACAAGGAGAAAGTATGGCTACCTCACTCATTTAGGGGGCGAGGGCGTGGACTTCAGCCTCACCGCTACTGCGTCAATTGCGGCCTTGTGGAGGTGCATTCTGACGAAAGACCTCTCTCCATCGGCCATTATATGAACGCCCTCGCCAGGATTGGGATGGAGTTCAAGGTGGCGAAGGTCCAGACGAGGATGATATCGATGGAGATGGAGAGGTGCAGCCTCGACGACCCCTATGGCATGGACAGATGGCAGCAAGAAGATCTATTCGTCGGCATTGTAGGAACATATTTGAATTTATCTGAAGAACGGATTCGCAAGTTTCTTTGATCCAGATCCTCGCCTGAGCTGAATTGATGCCATGATAAGAGGCCAGGCGATCATGGGGCAGTCAAGCCGCATAAAAAACAAAAAAAATATAGATTATATGTTTTTAAATAGTCGAGGAGAGGATCGGATATCTGACGGAGTTGGTCGATGTGAGGATTTCGGTAATAGGTGGTGGATATGTGGGCCTGGTATCGTCGGCATCTTTTGCTGAGTTAGGCCATAATGTAAGTATTATAGAAATAGACAAGTATAAAATTGAAACGATAAACTCAGGTAGGGCGCCGATATACGAGAAAGGTCTTGATGATCTCCTTTCCAAACATGCGGGCAGGAACCTGAAAGCAACTGATAGCTACGATATGGTCGCCGATTCTGACCTCTCCTTCATATGCGTGGGAACTCCACCCGGGCCCGATGGGGGCGCCGACCTCTCCATGGTCGCCTCTGCCAGCCGATCCATAGGTAGAAATCTGAGGGATAAAGAAGGATATCATGTTGTAGTCGTAAAGAGCACCGTTCCTCCCTGTACAACGGAGAAGCTGGTGGTGCCGACGGTTCTGGGGGAGGTCGGCTGCAGATCCGATGATATCGGCTTCGCCATGAATCCCGAGTTCCTGAGGGAAGGCATGGCGGTCTACGATTTTATGCATCCCGACAGGATCGTGATCGGAAGCTCGGAGGAAGAGGTAGGAGATCTCGTAGAATCAGCGTACTCAGGGATAGATTCGCCCGTTCACCGGGTGGGGATCAAAGCTGCAGAGATGATAAAATACGCTTCCAACGCGATGCTCGCAACGAAGATCTCTTTCTCCAACGAGATCGGGAATATATGTAAAGATCTCGGCATAGACGTCTACGAGGTGATGCGCGGCGTAGGCTTAGATCACCGGATCTCCCCCCACTTCCTAAATGCAGGGGCGGGCTTTGGTGGGAGCTGTCTGCCAAAGGACGTCTCGGCTCTGATACGCCTGGCAGAGTCTCTCGGAGAAGATCCGATTCTCCTGAAATCCGTGATCGAGGTCAACGAACGCCAGCCGGTAAGGTTGGTGGATCTTCTCGAGAAGAGGGTCGGGGATCTCGGAGGAAAAGAGATCGCTGTATTGGGGCTCTCGTTTAAAAACGATACCGATGACGTCCGCGATTCTAGGGCGATAGAGGTGATTCTGGACCTCAAAGAGAAAGGCGCCACCGTCAAGGCCTACGATCCCCTGGCGATTCCCAACGCGAAAAGGGTGGTCTCTGATATTAGATACTGTAGAAGCGCGGCAGAAGCTCTGGAGGGCTCCGACGCCTGTCTCATATTAACGGAGTGGCCCGAGTTCGGCGCCCTCGATGAGGAGTTCGACCTGATGAAGTCCAGGGTAATCCTGGAAGGAAGGCGCATCCTCTCCTGCAAGGACGCGGAGGGGATATGCTGGTAGTTTCTTTCTGCAACCATAGGCTTTGAAGATCAAACAACGAGAATTCCGATATGGGGTATGGGATATGCAAGGACTGATACCTGCGGCGGGCGGCGGCACAAGGCTAGGCCCCTTCACCAATGCGATCCCCAAGGAGCTTCTTCCCGTAGGGGATAAGGCGGTGATCGAGCACGTCGTAGAGGCGATGAGGCTCGCGGGGATCACCGATATCGTGATAGTCGTCAGCCCCCACAAGCACGGCCTCTCTGACTACCTCGGCTCAGGCCGAAGGTTCGGCGTAAACCTCACCTACGTCGTCCAGGATGAGAGGAAGGGGCTTGCGGACGCGGTCCTCTCCGGAGAGCACGCCATCGACGGAAGCTTCGTAGTCGTTCTGGGGGACAACTTCTTCCGTCCGAAGGAGTTCTTGAAAGAGCTGATATCTTATCACTTAAACGAGCGGGCTGATGCCACCCTCGGGGTCGCCGAGGTGGGGGACGTCACTCGCCACGGCATAATCAAGCCCGAGGGAGACAGGATCGCGGAGATCATCGAGAAGCCCTCGATAGAAGAGGCCCCGAGCATTCTCGGATCCATAGGGGCTTACGTCTTCGAGAGGTTCATCTTCGACGCCATCAGGGAGACGAAGCCAGGATACAATGGGGAGCTTCAGCTGACCGATTCGGTGAAGGTGGCGATAGGTCTGGGTAGACGAGTTCTTTATAAGAAGATAGACGGGATACACATCGACGTGGGAACTCCGGCTGATCTGATGATGGCCAACAAGTGGTACATGAATAACGAAGGGCACAGATGAGGCGGAGGGCTGTTTATCTTGATTACGTCTCCAGCGGCGGGGGCCTGAATAGTTGAGGGTTTCGATAGTCATTCCGACTTACAACGAAGAGAATACCATTCTCAAGAAGCTGGAAAATACTTTACAGCTAAATTATCCAAAAGAAAAAATGGAGATCGTGATATCGGACAGCTCCGACGACAGAACTGTGGAATTGATCGAAGAATATTTCAGACAAAGGAGAGATCCAAAACTGATATTACATCACGAAGACGAGAGAAAAGGGGTTGCTTACGCCGACAACGTGGGCTTTTCCTCCGCATCAGGCGACATAATTGTGAGGACAGATGCAGATGTATTACTTCACGTAGATGCCTTGATACACGCGGTGAACTCCTTCAGAGATGGAAGGATCGGTTGCGTTACAGGAAGGCCCTCCCCCCTCGGATCACCCGATGAGAAAAAATATAGAGATATAAATACGAAGATTCAGGAATGGGAATCGAGGATAGATAGCACCTTAATAGCCCACGGGCCCTTCACAGCCTTTAGAAGAGAATTATTTAGGCCCATAAATCAGGACTCGCTGGCAGATGATAGTGAGATATCGATAAATATCAGAAGGCAAGGTTACCGATGTATTTTGAATCCAGAAATAATATTTTACGAGAAGACCTCAGAGGAAGGGAGAGGAGAGCAAAAGATCAGGAGGGCTTCGGGCATGATCCGGCTGCTATGGAGGAACAAGACCTTTCTATTCAATCCGATGTATGGAGGGTACGGGATGATCGTGTTCCCATTCAACTTCTTTGTAATGATAGTCCTCCCCATAATCCTGTCTCCTTTGTTGCTGCTTCTCATGGCCTTTGGGATCGGGGGAGGAACTCTCCTTGAGACGGAGCAGTTCCTCCTCAAGGGGATGTACAGGTTGATCTCGAAGAAGGCCACGGTTTACTGGGAGCCGGACAAATACATAAGGAGCTGAAAAATGAAGATAGCTCAGGTCTGCCACCGGTACCATCCTCACATTGGCGGGGTGGAGAGGCACGTCCAGGAGATATCCGAAAGGCTCGCCGAGAGGCACGAGGTTGATGTGATCTCCGCCGATCTCTCTCGAGGCCTCCATCGGATCGAGGAGATCAATGGGGTCAGAGTGACCCGTTTCAGGTCGTTCTCGCCCGGCGAAGCATACTTCATAGCTCCTCAGATCTACAATTATATAAAAAATTCGGATTTCGATGTGGTCCACGCCCATAATTATCATGCTCTTCCAGCTTTATTCGCTTCCCACGGATGCAAGGATAAAAAATTTATATTCAACCCTCATTATCATGGCGTTGGTAGCACCCATTTCAGGGATCTTCTAAACAGGCCTTATAAGAATATAGGATCAAAAATATTAGAA
>LUZO01000409.1 GCA_001603685.1 Bacteroidales bacterium Bact_23 | reverse complement strand
CCTCACGCCTTCCGATTGAAAACCCATAGACAGAAATGCTGCACAAACTTGAAGCGCTCGGGCTGAGCGAAGCCGAAGCCTCAGTTCAACAGAGGCTTAAAACGCAATTCCGTAAACTGCATTGCGTTTAAGCCCTGATTAATGATAGCGGTTCCGGTTGCCTTATTGCTTATCTTTATTTTCCTCCATTTTGCATTCAAATCGCTGAAAGATGCAATTATGATTTTTACCGCAATTCCTTTAGCTACTGTTGGAGGAGTAATTCTTTTATGGATCAGAGGTATGCCTTTCAGTGTTTCGGCGGGTATTGGCTTCATTGCACTTTTTGGTGTCGCTGTTCTGAATGGAATTGTACTTATTGAGCATTTAAGAGAATTGCAGCATCAGGGTATGACAAATATGCGCAAATTAATCCTTGCCGGAACCAAAAACCGTTTGCGACCTGTGCTGCTTACGGCGGGAGCTGCTGCAATGGGCTTTCTGCCAATGGCTGTTTCTACCGGTGCCGGTGCCGAAGTCCAAAGACCGCTTGCCACCGTTGTAATTGGAGGACTGATAACCTCTACCTTGCTAACCATGATTGTATTGCCTTTGCTCTACGAGATCTTTCATAATGTAAAAAGAATACAGTTTTTCCCGCTACGCCTTATTCGTTCCAATACTGTTATAACGGTAATTCTGTTTCTTATTCCGGCTTTTTCATCTTTTGGGCAGGTTCCGGAAATGAAATTAGGCAATGCCATTGATACAGCCCTGAAAAACAACAGGTTGATTTCCGCATATATACTGAATGTAGAAGAGAGCAAGGCGCTCAGAAGGACGGCGTTTTCACCCGGTAAAACTACAATTGGTTATGGTACCGACCAGAATAATATTGCAGAAAACGGATATCCCTTAAATGTCTGGGGCATTGAGCAAAGTTTTAATTTCCCGACATTGTATTCTGCCGAAAGCAATGCAATGAAGATTCAGGTGAAAATTGCGGAAGCAAAACTGAATAATCAGAAAAACGCACTGAAAAAGAATGTCTCATTCGCTTTTTTCGATTATCAGTATCTTTTAAACAAAGAACAGCTTTACTCAACGCTGGATAGCATGTATTCCGTTTTGCTTGCCAATGCTGAAAGAAGAGGCCAGAAAGGCGATGTTACCCGGCTTGAAATCATGAACATAAAGGCAAAAAAGAACCAGATAGCCATTCAGTTGAATGCCATAAAGGTGGATGCTGAAAATGCCTCCCAGCGACTGAAGGTCCTGATGAATTATTCAGGTGATTTTTCCGTTTCGTCAACCATTGCGCCTTTACCTGAAATTAACGAATTACCTGTTTCATTGCCGGTTTTTGAAGTATTGCAAAACGAATCTGAATATGCCAGTTCGCTAATTCGCATAGAGAAGAACCGGGTGCTTCCCGATTTTTCTCTCAATTATTTTTTGGGTACCAATCAATTCCAGGACAGTAAGTATTATCATGGTTTTCAGGTTGGTGTTGCTTTGCCCCTGTTTTATGGCAGCTCAAAAGCCAGAATCGATATGTCAAAACTTTCGGCAAACGCTAAGCAATTGTCCGCTGAAAACGAAACGGCTCTCCTGAAGAATGAATTGAATCAGTTGTTAAGTGAACAGTTCAAGTACAAAGCCCTGCTCGAAAATTTCAAAACTTCCGGAGAGCCTCTGATGAATGCAATAATGGAAACGGCAATAAAATCTTATGAATTTGGAGAGATAAATTATTTTCAATTTGTAAGTAGTTACGAGACTGCCATTCAGCTGCAACTCGAACAGTTGGAGAATGTGCTGAACTACAATAAAGCAATTTCGGAAATCAGGTATTTCTCAAAACAAACCGAATAAGTATGAAAGCAAAAGTCATAATGTTATTAATTCTGAGCGGGTTAATAATATCTTGCAAAAGCAAAACAGAGCAAACCGAAACGAACGATGAAGGATTGATTGAGATATCAAAGGCTCAGTTTGGGTCGGAGCAAATGACGCTTGGTGATCCGGCACTATTCCCTTTTGTTGAAAAGGTACATTTTACCGGTACCATTATTCCTTCGATGGACGGGCAGGCGAGAATTAGTCTGCCTATACCCGGTATAATTGAGCGTGTTTATTGCAAACCGGCTCAAATGATAAACAAAGGATCGGTTATTTTCGAAATTTCAGGAAACTGGTTTATTGACCTGCAAAGGGATTTTTCAGAATCATCGGCAATTCTTGAGAAAGTGAGGAGCGATTACCTGAGGGCAAAGGAATTGTATCAGGAAAATATCAGCACTCAGAAAGATTTCATTGCTGCTGAAAGTAGCTACTTTGCTGAAAACGCGAAAAACAAGGCATTAAAAACCAAACTTGAAAATATGGGCCTCGACCTGGCCAGAATCGAAAGGGGAGAATTTTATAAATCGTATCCGGTAAAATCGCCCATCAACGGTTTTATTTCCGGTATTGATGCTTCGCTGGGGCAATATATTGAGCCTCAGCAAACGATAGCGGAAATCGTCGATAAAAGCTCTTTTCAGTTAAAACTGTTTACCTCCGAAAAAGATATTCAGAAAATAAAAACCGGACAAACCGTTGAGTTTTACTTAAATGCAAATAAAACTCATAAATATAAAGCAATCCTGAATACGATCGGGAAAGCCATAAAACCGGATTCCAGATCAATAGAATGCTACGCAACCATCGATCAGTCCGAACAGATCAACTTAATCAGCAATCAGTTTGTTGAAGGCGATATTCTTAC
>LUZO01000408.1 GCA_001603685.1 Bacteroidales bacterium Bact_23 | reverse complement strand
TTATAGTCTGCCAAAAGGTTGTATTATATAACAGAAAATGCTCGTAAACCCAACCTTTTGTAGGTTCATTACACAAAGATAAACAATATTTTTATAAATCATCAAACGGGCTTTTTATATTTTCAATGCTCTTTGTTGAAACATGTGTATAAATCTCCGTTGTTAGGGAAAGTTGTGCCCTGACAGCTCCCGGATGTATTGCAAACAAGTGCCGGATTCCAACAAATGCGTAGCATAATACCGGTTTTAAAAATCTACCGGATCAATTATTGCTCTGCTCAACTGTTCTTAATATTTTTAACCATTGGCATTAACGATTGTCAATACAATTCGTTTTAAATGGCATTTCAACTCTGCAATGCCTGTTACCTTTCATGGAAAAACCGATTAATAATTGAAATGCTATTTATTAATCAGAAAGTGCGGGTCAGCACGGTAAACCCCGGCAGAATACCATGAAAAAGATATTTATTTATTCGGCCGTTCTGGCCATGATATTTGGCGGTTGCAATAAGGATACGGAGCAGGAGATAGCAGTAGAAGAGAAAACCGATCATTCGGTAATCGTAAATGAGATGTTTAAAGCGGGTATGGCCTGGGTGAATTCCGCCAGTAACTTTAAATCCTCTACGCCGGTAAGTATTGATGTTGAAACCCATCAGTTCGGAAGCGATGGCGGGTATATTCATGTGAAAGGAAGTGTATCGGGTGAAGTGGAGTATGATGAAATGAATCGGCTGGCCAACGGCTCTTTATCCATCGACCTTGCTGAAACCATTGTGGATTACACCTTCAGGCATAATAAAACCCTGTATACCATCAACAGCCTGGGCGCCTGCGCGGTAACCGGCACCGTAATACTGTTGCCCGGATATGTGTATGATTCATCCTCGGTGGTTCTGATCAGCGGGACTGCCAGGGTAACCAGCCGCGACGGCCTTGATGAAATTCTGGAAGTGGAACTGAGTGTGAGCATAATGCCCGATGGAAGCGGAGGAGCCGTTAGTGGTAAAATAAACGGAGAAAATGTAGAATTTGTGATTGGAATATAACCAGATTCCGGGATTCCGGCCTGGATTGGTGCGGGGGCAAAAGAATTTGTCAGGCTTAATTGTTCCGGATTATAATCGAAAAGAGAGGCTGCTTTAGGTATGGCCTCTCTTTTTCTGTGATGAAAAGTGATGAATTACAACTGTCAGGAATAATGCTGATCATTCCCTGAGGATACAATAAAATTTCTCAAACGGAGTTTTTATACCGATTGGAAAAATATAACAG
>LUZO01000407.1 GCA_001603685.1 Bacteroidales bacterium Bact_23 | reverse complement strand
TGTATAAGAGACAGTGGTTATGAAAAATCTACTCTTCATTCGTACAGCGATTTTTATTTTTATGGGTTTGCTGCTGAATTTAGGCATCCCTGCTGATGTAATCTGCCAGATTGTTTCCACTCCCGAAGGTGGGAACTGGAACAGCACAGCCACCTGGGTGGGCGGTGTTATACCGGGTGCAGCCGACAATGTAATTATTGCCTCTGCTGTCAATGTAACCGGCGGAAGCCAGTGTAACGACCTTACCGTTCAAAGCGGAGGTCTATTACAAAACGCAACTTTCAACCAGTTCACACTTACCGTTAACGGAAATCTTAACAATCAGGGAACAGTGAGCAATAATGCTTCTTATTCCCTTTCCATTGATCTGAAAGGCAATATGGTCAATAGCGGGACCATGAGCAATAATACATTGAGGTTCTTCGGAACAGGCAATCAGGTCATTTCCTCTTCCCAGCCTTTATCCATAGCCAATCTGATAAGAACAGCCGGTTCCGGAAATGTTATTGCAACCACCAACCTTGATTTCATCGGCACAATCATCAATTTTAACAACGACACGCTTGAGTTTACAACCGGATCGGCAATCAGCCTGAATGGCGGTTACACACAAAACTGCATCCTGTACAGAACTGCCGGCTCACCCATCCAGTACTCCGGCGAAAACGGNNACACTTACCATTGCCGGAAACATTACAAATAACGGTACCATCAAAAATAATGACTCTTATTATTTATCAGTCAACATCTCAGGAGATCTCACAAACAACGGAGTCTGGAGCAACACTACAACTACTCTGAATGGCAGCGGGACACAACTCCTGTCGATGACCCAGCCTTTCAGCGGCTCAAATTTTGTTAAAACCGCATCTCCGGGCAGGGCGGCTGCCACATCGGCATTGAGTTTTACCGGTACAAATATCAATTTTAACAACGACACCATTGAGTTTACAACCGGATCGGCAATCAGCCAGGATGGCGGTTTTATTCAAAACTGCATCCTGTACAGAACTGCCGGCTCACCCATCCAGTACTCCGGCGAAAACGGCACTTACATCGATAACATCAGAATTGTTGCACCACAAACAGTATTTAGCGGAAATATTCTGGTTAGCGGCAGTACCAATGTCTTGCAAACAAGCCTTACCAATAACGGAACGCTGGAAAACAGATCCATTAATTCATTTACACTTACCATTGCCGGAAACATAACAAATAACGGCACCATTAAAAATAGTGTTAATTACTCTTTATCTGTCAATATCTCAGGAAATTTTACAAACAACGGAGCCTGGAGCAACACTACAACTACTCTGAATGGCAGCGGGACACAACTCCTGTCGATGACCCAGCCTTTCAGCGGCTCAAATTTTGTTAAAACCGCATCTCCGGGCAGAGCTGCAGCCACATCGGTATTAAGTTTTACCGGTACAAACATCAATTTTAACAACGACACCATTGAGTTTACAACCGGATCGGCAATCAGCCTGAATGGCGGTAATCTGCGGCAGTGCGTTCTGTTCAGAACGCTGCCATCACCCATCCGGATTACCGGAGGAAATGACACTTATATCGAAAGCGTCGGGGTGAATGCACCCCAAACCGAGTTTGTCGGATCCGTTCTGGTTTCAAGTGGGAATAGCCTGCTGACCAGTCTGACAAATAACGGTATTCTTCGGAACAGAAATATTAACACTTTTACCCTTAATGTCAATGGCAGCCTTACAAACAACGGAACCATAATGGATAATACATCCTACAATCTTGGCATTAACATTACAGGAGACATCACCAACAACGGATTGTGGAAGAACACAACCACAACACTTGCGGGAACAAACGACCGTACCATCACCTGCAGCAGTGCCTTTTCAGGCGCCAATTTCACCAAATCATCAGCAACCGGCAATATCACAGCCTTGACAAGTATTGAGTTTTCCGGAGCAACGGTCAATTTTGGCGGCTCCCTGTTGACATTTCCCGACGAAGGAATGCTGTCCGTATCAAATGGTAGTTTCGGAAATGCAGTGATTGATGGCAGCAGTATCAGGTTTTATATGCAGAAATCTTATTGTCAGACAACCCAGTTTAATACCGCGGTTACCTTGCTGGGTACATTTGTTGCCGGTGCCAATGTAGCCTTTAACGGGGATGTGCTCAATCAGGGGACACTTATGAATCATACAATTAATAGCTTTACGGTAGCAGTGGCGGGTAACCTTGAAAACTTCGGTACTATAGCCAATAACAATTTCTATACTTTGAGTCTGAATATTTCGGGTAATATTACCAACAATGGGATATGGAATAATAATCAGACAACGCTGAACGGCACTTCCGATCAATATATTTATCTGAATAACCAGATAGACGGCAGGCTCCGCTTTGATGCCGGAAGCGGCACCACAGGAACCTGGCAGGGGCCTTCGGGAAGCCTGGCCGGGAATGCGGGATTTTCGGGAGCTACAACACAGATATTAACTTTTCTGACTGCCGTTACCAATTCAGCAGCAGGCCAGTACTACCGTGCAGGAACTTCGGGCAATTCACGCTCATTCTTTATAAACACGCAGGCAAATCCGGCACGGATGGTTACGCTGAATTTCCTTATTGAAGGGCTGTATGATTCCGGCGGAGCAATGAAAACCGCTCTTGATCTGAACGGCCAGCCGGTATTCGGTTCAGGCAATGCCGATCAGGTTACCATTGAATTGCGCAGTGCATCCAACTTCTCAAACATCCTTTATAAACGCGAATTCGTGCTGCTAAGTACCAACGGTGAAGTATCGTTTATCGTTCCGGGCAATATGACCGCCAGCTATTACCTCTCAATACGCCATCACAACAGCCTGCTAACCACATCGGCAGCTCCGGTGTCGTTTGGAAGCACTAATGTTAGCTACAATTTTGATGCGCCATCAAAAGCTTTCGGCAACAATCTGACCCAAACCCACGACGGCTTTTTTGCCCTGTACAGCGGCGATGTGAATCAGGACGGGGTTATTGATACGGGAGATATGACCATTGTTGATAACCGGTCGATGGAGTTCTCGGAAGGATACCAGCCTTCGGACCTGAACGGAGACGGAGTGGTAGATACAGCCGATATGACCATCGTTGACAATAATTCATCGAATTTTGTATCGGTAATTGTTCCGTAAAGACGGATCATATTTCCGACTGATTCAGCACGGGCGGGTTTGCGAAAAGCAAATCCGCCCGTGATTTTTCAATGCGGAACCTGCAGAGTCAACCACTTCCATACACTCATCGGAAGAAGAAATCCCCTCAATTAAAGTGGAGAAGAATCTGAAAAAGGGATATTATACCGATTGGAAAAATATAATAGTCCAATTATCGCTTTGCTCAATTGTTCTAGATATTTTAACCATCGGCATTAACGATTGTAAATTTACAAAACAGTATGGACT
>LUZO01000406.1 GCA_001603685.1 Bacteroidales bacterium Bact_23 | reverse complement strand
CATATCTTCTGGTATTTCAAATTGTTAAAAACTACTATTAACGCTTAATTACCGGCCGCAGCACATCAGCTCCCCTGTTTCAATCCATTGCCATTGCTTCCATTTTCAAGTGAAAAGCCGGGTTTCATCACCATTCCGATGTTTTTCTTTCCGTCGATCAGCACCATCAGTTCCTGTTCAAACCTCACATGGCGGATGATATCATCCTCGTAATACGCCGGTTGTGAGCCAAGAAAGTCAAGGTCGTAAAAGCCGTCTTTAATAAATGGGTTAATGGTAAAATATCCAACCCTGAATGAAGTCAGATTCTGGAAAAAGTGGGTTCCCTGGCTCGGGTCAATGCGGTAGTTGGCCAGTCCAGATTCCACAATGACGCGTGCCGCCGATATCTGCGACCACTTAACCGGGATTCCCAGCCAGGGGTCGCTGCTGCCCCAGCGGCCGGGGCCAACCAGCACATAGTTCCGCTTTTCGGCAACCATACGCTCGTTCAGCGCAGCAATTTTTTCGGCAGTTTCAATGTTTGCAGCAGGTTTGAACGATTCCGGTTTGATGTATATGATATCGTGGATGTCCTTGATTACTCCATTGCCCAAAGCCTGTCGCGCAAAAATCACCGTCTGCTCCGGGCCGGTCTCCTCCAGGTTTATGGAGTCGGCTTCGCGATTGTCAACTATAGGCCTGATTTGCAAAAGATTGACAACACCCTTTCCGGTGTTTGATTTGTCAATATCCACTGCAAACTCAATCTCAACCGGCTTGCCAATCTCTTTCTGCCCGGTTCTGAGGATGGTTGAAAGGATCTCGGCCAGCGGAAAAACATTGTGCGACAGGATATTCGAAAAGGTAACAATCCGCCGGCCGTTCCCGAACATACCGTCGCGAAGCATATTGCTTTCGTGGTCGAAAGTGGAAACGATGTTCCGGAGCGATCCGTCAACCTCCCCTTCATGCACATCGAGTTTCTGCAGGTTCACGCTGTCGTTGATGGAAGCGCTGTAGGCTCCGGGCCTCAGGTCGAGCGCGTAGAATTGCTTCTGCGTTTCGCGCATGGCCAGCTCGGGCGTGGAAAGCTGAAGTATTTTCTTTGGATAGCGGGGCGAGAAGCGCAGGGTCAGGCCGCCATCCACGATGTACCTTCCAAGACCTAGCGCAATATTGGCAATACCATCCTCTGACTTTTCCGGGTCAATCGGATAGAAATTCAGCGAACGGGCTACCCCCGACAAAGTGGGATAAAAGCGATTGCCGTACTGCGAACCGGCAACCTCCTGAAGCACAATTGCCATCTTTTCCTCGTCTATCACATGGGAGGTGGCGGCCACATATGCTTTTGAGTTTTTATAGAATGCCGAGGCATAAACGCTCTTGATGGCGCTGCACATATTTTCGAAAGTCAGCCGCTCATCGTTCGGGTAGTTCGGAACCATATAGGTGGAGTAAACCCCGGCAAATGGCTGATAATAACTATCTTCAAGTTTGCTCGACGAGCGGATGGCAATAGGCCGGGTGACGACGGATATAAAGGAATACAGGTCTTCGTGCAGGCGAAATGGCAACCTGGCGGCAAGAAAATGGTCGAAAATCTCCTCATCCGGAGCATCGGAAAGGGCAATGTCGTACAGATTGTTGTACTCCATGAACTCGTCGAAGATATCGGTACCCAGAACCACCGTCCGGGGGATGGAAATGGTCACATCCGGCCAGCGGTCGAGCAGGCGGTTGCGCATAATCATGGAATCGAGGAATGCAAGCCCGCGGGCCTTTCCGCCGATGGAGCCCTGCCCTATCCGCGTAAAACTGAGATAGCCGCTGAAATTGTCCTTGTTGAATTCGGCAATTACCCCTCTTGCAATGTTGTGGCGGTATGTGGCAATGGCATCGTAAATAAATTTGCGCATCTCCCCATGAGTCTGAAAATCCGTCGGGCTGATGTCGCGGAACAACTCGGCAAGTTGAAACAGCGCTCTGGCATTCAACCACTTCGAGATATGATTCCGGTCAACATGATAAGAGAGCGAGTTGTCGGGCACTTCAAAAATTACTTTCTGAAGCGCATCCAGATCGGCAGCCCGTGCCACCTCCTCACGGGTATCGGGATCAATAAAAATGAATGCGCCGAAAGCGAAATAGAGCTGGATGAAATTGCGCAGTTCAATCGACAACGCCCTGGAATGCTTGTGCAGAAAACCCACCCTCAGTTCACGGGCGATATCGGCATTCGATAAATCCGAAGATTGCATCAGAATGGGCGTATAGACATCATCCTGCTTCACCCTCTCCACCAGTTTAATGCCGGCCTCAGGATCCTCGGCTCCGTTTCGCGGGTAAGAGGTATCGGTAATGATGCCCAGCAGGTTGCTCCTGTACTTTTCGTAATATTCAACCGCCTGCTCATAGCTGGTGGCAAGCAGGATTTTGGGCCGGCCGCGCATTCTAAGCATTTTCTGATGCTCGTTCAGGCCTTCGGTCATGAATGCCCGCGATTGCTTGAAGATAATTTTATAAATGTTAGGCAAATAGCTCGAATAGAAGCGGATGGAGTCCTCAACCAGCAGAATTACCTGAACACCTGCCTCTCCGGTATCACTCCCGGCATTCATTCTGTCTTCAAGCAGCTTGATGATTGCCAGCAGGATATCGGCGTTACCCAGCCAGGAGAACACATAATCGATGGCCGACAGGTCTTCATTGGCGAGGGTAAGCGAAACTTCGCGCGAGAATGAGGTAAGCACCACAATGGGTTTCTGCGGGTAGAGTGCCTTAAATTCTTTAGCCAGATCAAAATTTTCGCTTTTCCCCGAGCTAAACATCATGATTATCAGATCGATGTTCTCGGTCTGCAAAACCCTGAGCGCCTCCTCTTCGGTAGATACCCGGATAAACTGAGGCGGATAGCGCAGACTCAGCGAGGTATATTCCATAAAAAGCTGTTCGTTAAGCCTGCCGTCGCCTTCCAGAACGAACGAATCGTAGGTGCTTGCAATCAGCAAAACATTGTAAATCCGCTTTCGCATCAGTTTGTTGAAAGCCGAATCGTTGAAGTAGAATTTTTGCGCCAGTAAGTCGTAAGGCGAAGTTTGCATTGCCGGTTGCTCCATAATATGAATATTCTGAATTTTGGGTTAATTTTGCGCAGACGCCCGCAGATGCAGACAGCCATTTGCCACAATAAAAAAAGAGAAAAAAGCATCTTAATGTTCAATCTGCGCCAATAAAAAAGTAAAAATAAAACAATCCTTTATATCCGCAACATGACAGCCTATCAGGATATTATTGAAAAAATCGCTCTGGAGGTGAAGCCGCTCCTGCAAGAGGGGAAAGTGGCGACTTATATTCCGGCCTTATCCAGAATCAGCCCGGAGAAGTTCGGCATGTCGGTTGCGACGGTCAAGGGCGAGCTGTTTACCATTGGCGATGCGGACGAAAAATTCAGCATTCAGAGCATTTCCAAGGTCTTTACCCTGGCCATGATTATGGACCGCATCGGCGATGCCTTATGGGAGCGGGTTGGCCGCGAAGCATCCGGCAATCCGTTTAACTCGCTGATTCAGCTTGAATATGAGAACGGTAAGCCCAGAAATCCGTTTATCAATGCCGGCGCTCTGATTGTTACCGATCTGATGATTCTTGAAAACAAGGATCCGCTGCAGGATCTGCTGGGTTTTGTAAGAAAGTGTGCAAACAACCCTGAAATAGGCTTTGATGCAGAGGTTGCCCTTTCGGAGAAGATGACCGGCCACCGCAATGCGGCGCTTGCCAGCTTTCTGAAGAGTTACGGCAATCTGGTGAACGAGGTGGAGCGGGTGCTGGATATCTATTTCCACCAATGTTCGCTCTCGATGAGTTGCGTTGACCTTTCAAGGGCGTTTCTGTTTCTGGCAAATGGAGGCACCGACCCGCGAAGCGGCAAAATGATCTGCGGGCCGCGCCAGGCAAAACGGATAAATGCACTGATGCAGACCTGCGGCCTGTACGATGAGTGCGGAGAATTCGCCTACCGCGTCGGCCTTCCGGGGAAAAGCGGCGTGGGTGGAGGAATCGTTGCCGTTATGCCGGGCGAACTGGTTCTGACGGTCTGGTCGCCGGGACTAAATCCATCCGGAAACTCACTGGCCGGCATGAAAGCGCTGGAGCTGTTTACCACCTATACCGCCAGATCGATTTTCTAGCAAAGTCAGCTATTTTCGGAATACTTCCTTCAGCCAACTGATTCAGATTCAGCCACTGCCTCCCCTGCATTTGCAACCGGCGGAGCCGGCTGGTTATGTTTCAGATTTGTGGGCTCGCTGTAAAGCTCAATCAGTTTGATCATTTTTTCGGTATTTTTATTTTGCTTGTCCGAAATTTCTTTCAGTTCTTCAAGTGTCAGATTTGCACCTTTGAGACTTAAATAGGAATTCAGATTCACCAAATCGGAAAACCAATTGGTTACCACAATTATCAGCTGTGTAAGGTTCGATCTGCTGCTTTGCAGTTCCAACGGGGGGTTAAAGATGAAATGAGAGACAATATCTATCAGGCCTATTGCTCCAAAAGCAATAGAGAGAATGGTTTTTCCCATGGCCGCAAACACAATGGCTACAATAATAAGCCCGATACCAAGCAGAAACGCCAGCACATACATCCACAACACATACTTGTATGCAGATTTCGCATCCTGGATAATCTCTGACAAAGTATCCTTAATCTGCATGATGGTTTTCATGGTATTTTCCGTATTGTTCCTTGATAGATTCTCATAAAATGAGTTATACGACCGCGCATTACCTATTACTTGTTTCATGACATCAAATAACTTTGACAACTCCTGACGGTCATCCTCACTTAGATTTTGATCAGCATCAACACTTCCAGTAATATTTTCATTTTCAAACAGATAATGATAAATGTAATCGTAAGCAAGACTCTTGTTTTCCATGACGAGGCCGGGTTTAAGTGAAACAAAAAAATTAACTTTTTTGTAAGGAAGAGCCGGGTAAGAAGAGGCAGCGCCTATATTTAGGGAAGTGTTAATATGTTAACAACGATGAAAACAATTTGTTTCTATAGATATTTAAAATTACTGAATAAAACTTCGGGAACATCCGGCGCAATCCGATACCGGGGTAACAATCAAAGCAACATTTCATTAGCTTTGCCGTTGTATTCCGAAAATGATGTTTATGCGCCGTTTGTTATCAGTTCTGTTTGTTTTTGTGCTGGCCACAGGCGTGGCTCCGGCACAGAAACCGCGCAAAATCAGGTTGGTGCAGGCCGATGTGATGGCCTACGACAAGGCAATGGGCGACAATGTGCAGCGCATCATCGGGAATGCGGTTTTTGAGCACGAAGGCGCATTTCTCTACTGCGATTCGGCGCACCTGAACAATGTTACCAACAGCGTAAAGGCATACAGCAGGGTACACATCAAATCGAGCGACACCCTGAATCTGTATGGCGATTCACTCTACTACAGCGGCGAAACCCGTATTGCACAGGTGTTCGACAATGTAAAGCTGATTGACAACCGCACCATATTGACTACCAACAGGCTGACCTTCGACAGAAATACCGGGATTGCCTATTATCTAACCGGCGGCCACATTGTAAACGACCAGAACACACTCGACAGCAAACGGGGCTATTACCACACAAACAGCAAGGATTTCTTTTTCCGCGACGATGTGCTGCTGACCAATCCCGATTATGTAATCAACTGCGACACCCTGCAATACAACACCCAGAGCAAGGTATCCCGCTTCAAGGGGCCGACCACCATCCGGGGAGAGGAAACGGACATTTACGCCGAAAACGGATGGTACAACACCGATACCGATATTGCTGAATTTGAGCAAAATGCACGGATCCGAAACGGCGACCAGGAGCTGACGGGCGACAGTCTTTATTACGAGCGCCGGAACGGATTCGGCGAGGCTTTCAGAAATATTATGGTGATTGATACGGTACAGAATCTGATAGCTACCGGCCAGTATGCGCGCTACCTTAAAAAACTTGGCTACACCCTCATCACCGACCGGCCCGAGGTGATGATGCCGGATAAAAACGACACCCTGTTTTTACACGCCGATACCCTGAAAGCCACCTTCGATTCGGCCCAGAAAACCAAAGAGATCTTCGCCTACTACCGCGTAAAATTCTACCGCACCGACCTTCAGGGAATGGCCGACTCGCTGATCTACAAATTTAGCGACAGCACCATGCGCATGCTGGGCAAACCGGCCCTGTGGACGGAGGGGAATCAGATGACTTCCGACTCGATTCATGTGCTCACCGCACACGAAAAAGTGCAGGAACTGCGGCTGTTCAACAATGCTTTCATCATCGCAAGCGATACTCTCGGCACCGGGTTCAATCAGATAAAGGGGCGAAACATGAACAGCTATTTTGTTGACAATGAGCTGGTAAAAATTGTAGTTACAGGCAATGCGGAATCGCTTTATTGGGTAAGGGAGGACGACGGTTCGCTGACCGGCATAAACAAGGCCTATTCCAGCAATATGATTATCCGCCTGAGGGACAAGAAGATAAAGCAGATTGTTCCGATTGAAAAACCGAATGCGGTTCTCTATCCCGAAAACGAATTAAGCCCGGGCGAACTGCTGCTCAAGGATTTCCACTGGTTAAACAACCAGCGGCCAAAATCAAGGCAGGATATCTTTATCTGGTAGCCGGCGTTTCCGGCTTAACCGACCTCTCCCTGCTCCGGCTTTACTTTTTCTTAAACAAACTGGTAATCGTTTTCCCGATTTCATCGAGCCGCTCAAAAGGCTCTACCATTGAAACGCCCTGCAGGTCAATGTTCGATTTGCTGTCAGATCCTGCCTGAACCGGATATACAAGAATGAAATTGGTTGACTGGAAGTATTTGTTCAGGTAGGCGGGCACCTTGCTCATGTTCTGCTGGTGCGACAACCGGTTTTTCCTGCTCATGATAATGATGAGGTTATCGTTCTCCTTCACCTCCCGTGAAAGAATCAGGAAATCGTCCCAATCGGTAAACTCATGAAACTCAGACTCAACCGGATGACGGGCATTGATTTTACGGATATAATTGAGGGTTTGCTCCGGTGCATAAAACACCAGTTTGGCGCCTGTATTCCATCCGATATTCCAGACTTTTATCAGCCAGAACGGGAAACCGATCTCTTTCTCAGCCCTGTCGGGGATGACGATTAGGTGCCGCTTCACGGTGGCCAGTGGTTGCACCGGCTTGTAAATCATCGTGGTGGCATTCGATTTGGTCAGTATCCCTTCGGTAAGGTGACCGAGGAAGCTATCGGACATGCCTTTACTGCGGTGCAGTCCCAGAATGATGTCGGTTATTTTATGCTCTTTCACCACATTGGTAATTCCATTTACGATGTTTACATCGTAGCGCAGCAGCTCATGCAACTGATTGTCGGATGCCGACGCCGTTACTGCAGCTTTGTCGAGGATTTTCCGCCCCAGCTTCTCCGCTTCGGGCCCGGCCTGATCGCTGGTAATCATATGCAGCCCGTACAATCCGCTGCGATTCTTCTTCGACTTTACCGTAACTCCCAGATTAACAAGCTCCTCAGTCGTTTCAAGGGTATTAATGGGGATCAGCAGCCTTTCCTTAATCTCTTCATCCTGGTCTTTTTCAGGATCTGCAGATTCCAACAACGCAATATTCTGAGCGCCTTTCTGCGTAACAAACGAGGCAATGGTACAGGTTACCAGAATCATCAGAATGGTTCCGTTCAGTACACTTTCGTTCAGAAGGCGGACAGGAGCTACAACCAGACCCTCGAGTGCTGCCGCATCAATTTCAGCCTGATTCAGGATAACATTATATCCCACAAGAACGGCGGCCAGTGTGGCAGCGGCCTGTGAGTTGCTCAATCCGAATATCAGTCGCCGCTCATCCACCGAAAACCGGAATGTTTTCTGAGTAAGCCAGGCTGCAAAATATTTGGCTCCCGTGGCAATGATGATCATCACCATGGCAACCATAATGGTATCCAGATCGGTGAAGAAGACCCGGTAATCTATCAGCATTCCCACTCCTATCAGGAAAAATGGGATAAAAAGCGCATTCCCGACAAACTCCACGCGATTCATCAGGGGTGAGGTATGCGGAATCAGCCGATTGAGGGCAAGCCCCGAGAGGAATGCACCGATAATGGCTTCGATACCTGCGGCTTCGGCTAAAAAGGCGCCGAGAAACACCATGGCCAGTACAAAGATATATTGCGAAATACCATCGTCGTAATGTTTAAAAAACCATCTTCCGACAATGGGAAACAGAATCATGATAATCAGGGCGAACACCACAATGGACACTCCCAGCCTGATCCAGAACTCCTGATTCACTTCGCCAACCGACATTCCGACAATAACGGCAAGCACCAGCAGGGCTAGCGTATCGGTGATCATGGTACCGCCAACGGTAATGTTTACCGCCCTGTTTTTGGTTACCCCCAGCTTGCTGATGAGGGGATAGGTAATGAGCGTGTGCGAGGCAAACATACTGGCAAGCAGAATGGATGTGGGCAGCGAAAACATCAGAATGTAGTAGCCGGCTACCGTACCCAGTATCATGGGTATCAGAAAGGTGTACATTCCGAAGACCAGGCTCTTTGCACTGTTTTTCTTAAAATCGCTCAGGTTGATTTCGAGCCCGGCCAGGAACATAATGTAGAGCAGTCCCACGGTTCCGAACAGGACGATGCTGCTGTCGCGCTCCATCAGATTCAATGCATTGGGCCCGATAAGAACCCCTGCAATGATCAGCCCTATGAGATAGGGGATTTTCAGCTTGTTCAGCAGTATGGGGGCAAACAGGATGATCAGCAGGATCAGGGCAAAAATCAGAACCGGGTTCTGAAGCGGTAATGTCAGGTTTAAAGCATCTATTGCCAGCAACATAACTATGTAAAATATTATTAATTTTTCAATCCCGGCTGTCTTTTCCGGCAGTCGGTTTCCGGTTTATACTGTCTGAATGGAACAATGGAATCAGTTATCGATGGGATGTGCTCCCGGATTTGTTTGTTTGCGGGGCTCCACGGTTAGTATTTCCGTTACCACATAGGTACTCATGCCCCGCCAGGGCAATGGGTGAAGGTACTCCTTGTACCGCAGCTCCACAAAACGGCCGCCGTAACGCTCAAGCATGGCTGCAATGCTGTCGTTGGTAACACTGAACTCAAACTCATTGCTTTGCATGGCTCCAGGCATCGGCGTTTTAAAGCCTTCCTGTATCAGCCGCCCCTCCCATGTTTTAAAAACATAGCCTTTTCTAACAAAAAAGTTCATAGTTCCTGCTTTAACTCCCTCGCCAAAAACAAAGTAATACCTCCAATAGAACAAACCGGAAAGGATTACAATGAGAATTACACTGACAATTAAAATGATCTTTCTTTTCATTGGTTTGATTCTGATTTAATGGTTTTTCAGCATTCTTAAAGGTCCTGGTTACTTTTTTCCTTTACCGGAAGCTTCATGCGGCACGATTGACATTACCGGGATTTCGGATCGCCGGATAATATCCTGAGCCTGAGGGTCAACAAAGAACTCTATAATGGAAGGTCCGCGCTGAGTCATGATGATAATCAGATCAATGTCGCCTGTTTTTTTTGCATAATCCAGCAATGATCTGGCTGCCTCTTTTTCAACGGCTTCTGTCTCAAAGATATCCAACGAACAACCGATGCCGGCTTTGGAAATCATTTTATGAACCGCATCCGCCTTTGTCCTGATTTTCTCGCGAACCCTTTCCTTATAATCGCGGCACAAAGCGGCTGCCACATTTACCTGTGCGCCGTAAATACCGGCCAATTTAACCGCCCACTGCACCTTTTGTTCAACATCGGAATAATGATCGACCGGCAGCATAATTTTGCGGCATCCGTCGTAGTGATTTTTGCCGCCAATGGTAATCACCGGGCATCGTGCAGATCGGATTATCCGCGATGTATTGGCTCCGACCAGCAGGCTTTTATTCATCGACGACTCATGGCTCCGGGTTGCCATTACAATAAAAGCGGCATCCGTTTCATTTGCCACATCCGCAATCACCGAATAAACCCGCCCCATTTCAATCCTCACGCCGATATCCACCCCGCTTTTGATGGTCATGTTTGCCGCTACAGCATCCATCTGATCGCTGATCCGTTCGAGTATCTCCTCTTTCTGCTCCTGACTGAACAACGAAGCCAGAAACCCCTGTTGTTCATGCACATACAGCAGGGTAATGCCGCAGCCAATATGTTTTGCCAGATGAATTGCCTGGTCGAATGCCTGATCTGTCTGCGGATCAAAATCGTAAGGCACCAATATATTGTTCATGTTTGTACGATTATTATCTACTTTTGCAATGGTAACGCAAAGGTAGTTTAGTCCTGGCAATAAACAAACAACTTGCAATTATGTCCCGGATCGGAGAATCGGAATTAATTATCAACAGCGACGGCAGCATATATCACCTCAACCTCAAACCCGGTGAGCTTGCCCGCGATATCATCGTAGTGGGCGATCCCGGCAGGGTTCCCGTTATTTCAAAACATTTCGATCACATCGAACTCAAAAAACAGAACCGCGAAATCTGCACCCACACCGGCACCATAGGCAATAGGCGGATGTCGGTTTTGTCAACCGGAATGGGCACCGACAACATCGATATCGTGCTGAATGAGATTGATGCGCTTTTCAACATCGATTTCAACAGACGCGAAGCAAAAGAGGAACACACTTCAGTGAACATCATCCGTCTGGGAACTTCGGGTGCCCTGCAGCGCGAAATCGAGGTCGATTCCGCCGTGGTTTCCACCCACGGCATCGGGCTGGACGGCATGCTATACTATTACAAAAAGGCGGCAGGCATCATCAACAGCGAACTTACAAACGCGTTTATCAGCCAGACGGCCTGGGATTCCAATCTGCCCCGGCCCTATGTTGTGGAAGCTTCCGGTAAGCTGCTCAGCTTATTCGGCGACAGGTTCCACAAGGGGATGACCGCCACCGCACCCGGATTTTACGGCCCGCAGGGGCGCAGCCTGAGGCTGGAAACCACCCATCCTGACCTGAATCAGGCGCTGGCCGATTTCAATTACAACGGAATGAAAGTGGCCAACTTCGAAATGGAAACCTCGGCGCTTTACGGATTGGGTAAACTACTGGGACACAATACCCTGACCATTTGCGCCATCATCGCAAACCGGGTTCTGAAACAATACAGCAAAGATTATCACAAAAATATTGAGCGAATTATCCGGTTACTGATTGAGGTACTCACTTCACAGCCATGATTCCGAAAAACAGGACAAACTGATTCACAGTGAGCTGTTAATAAATCGCGGATAAGGGTGTATTTGTAAAAATTATTTTATCCATCTTTGTAGAAGAAATACATTGATGACCCATGAATCAGGAAAAGGATAAAGACCCTCAGC